>NZ_BMPE01000017.1 GCF_014647435.1 Deinococcus radiotolerans
CAGTGTGCTCGTCCCTCTCTTCGAAAGGGTCAGATTCTGGAAGTCATCTCTGGAGCACTACCCCTGAAGCACTGCGCGCAGTGCCGGGGCTACATCTGTTTCCACGTTCAATGGCATCAGACATCTATCCCACGGCCGGCCCAGAAGAGCGTCAAGTCGAGTAAGAGGACGGGAAAAGCGGTGATGCAGCGTCATGCCAGCTTGCTGCCCGGTCTCCCCTTTTCACCTTCCCGATTCATCTGCCTCTCTCTACTGGGGACCATTGCCAGTAGGTCAGCGAATACCGTGTCAGGTCACAAGTGATTCAGTTACCTCACTCGCTCTGATGTGATGATTTTTTAAGAATTTAAAAGAATTAAAAAATATGATTGATCATCATCAAGCGGCCAACATGGTCACGTCCCAGACGCGTTTTTTTGGGTTCATCCCTCAGAAACTACGGGTATTCCACCCCGCTTTCCCTCAGAAACTACGGGTATTCCACCCCGCTTTCCCTCAGAAACTACGGGAGAGGAGCATGCCTTACCCCTCGGAAACTACGGGTATTCCGCCCCGCTTTCCCTCAGAAACTACGGGCGTGTCTAGGTGTCCATTCTCCCCTTGTACCTCAGAAACTACGGGAAGGAAAAGCCCAAAGCGATTCTCTTCCCTCAGAAACTACGGGATGGGCGATTGGGGCATCGAAATGGCGTTTCAGACGCCATAAAACGTCTGATCCCCTCAGAAACTACGGGAAAGTCAGCAGGAGCGTCAGGGCATCCCCTCAGAAACTACGGGAAGGAGCGCGGCATCTGTGTACCCCCTACTCACCCTCATCCGATCGCCTCACTGTGGCGCGATCAACAATCGAAGGTCAGCAATTGCGTCCTCGATCGCCAGTCCACCAGCGTGCAAACGCCGCGTCATCTCCCGAACTACTTGGCGCCCATCCACGCGGCCATCCCGGAGTGCCGCCTCCAGCAGACCGCGCTCGTGCGGACTGAGGCGCTTCATGACGCCCAGTACTGACAACTGCCGGTAGACCCACTCGTACAGCTCCGGGCCGGTCAGACCCTCCACGTGCGCCTGAACCTGGGCTTCAAAGACTTCGATGTCTTCTTCAACTTTGCCGTGCCGTTTGCCCGGATGACCTACGTCCCCCTTGGACACTGGTGCGGACGGCTTCGAGGTGGATGAAGTATAACCAGGCAGATTCGCGAAATCCTCGGGACGCTGCACCATCGAGACGAGCAGACCACCGCGGTTGTGAATCGGCCGCTGCGTGGTCATCACGTAATGATCAAATCGCCGTGCCGCCTCCTCAATCCGGTCCGGGAAGACCAGCGTCAGTCGCACGGCCACGCCCTGCTTCACGCCACGGTCCACCAGCAACTGCACCAACGCCGGGTGTTCAGATTCAGGAGGCGGACCGAACACATACCGGATTAGCTTGTCCTTGCCCCTGCCGGTGATTTCCACCTGCCGCACGTAATTGTTCGCCAGCAATTCCTCATGGGCGGGACGAAGGGTCCGTTCAACGTTGTCCGGCCGGTCGCTGACGATGCCCAGTCGGCTGGCCCAGCCCATCAGTGGAAACTGCAACTCCTTCACGAGACCGTTAGGTGCCGCGTCATCAAATTGCAGGGTATCCAGCTGCCGGTAGACTGCACGGACCAGTGGCTGGCTGAGGGTACGGTAGAACTTCAGGTCTAGGGGTTTGATGTAGCCCGACCGCAGGCTGTCCATGATGGGCGGCGCGAGCTGCACCGTGATCACACTGGTGTCCCGGATGCCCGCAGTGGACCGGTGGTAGGCCAGGTAACTCACCTGCGCGAACGACTGTGTGGTCCACCGCTGCGTTCCCTGCGCGTACCACCCTTCATCAATGGTGTACTGCGCCTTGTTGAGCCGCACTAAGCTCTCCTCCAGGGAACGGTAGTACTGCGCCGTGTCGGGAAAGCCAGCCGCTTTCAGAAGGCCGTAAGCCGACAGGGTAAACGGCCCGTCGGGGAGCCCTGCCTCAAAGCACAGGTTCAGCAGTCCCACCATAAAGTCGTTATCGAGTCCGTGTGGAACTACCTGCTGATCAATCGTCGAGCACGTAATGATGACGGGTCGGCCGTCCGGAGTCACGATGTTCTTCTGCCAAGTGCGCAGGCTTGCCGGTACAGTTTTCTGCCCACTGATCAGTGACAGCCGCCCGAGGTTTAACTCGTCGTACCCGCTGCCGTTGTCGATCATCACAGGCTCGCGGCTGACCTTCTTGCGGGGGGGCATGACCCTGATTCTACGGGACGGTCGAGCTGCGCACAGCGTCCGCGACACGGCTCAGTGTGTTTGTAGGAGCCCAGCCCGAATGCGGCTTCGCTGAGAGCTGAAATGGAAATCCAGTTCGTTCGCGCAGCCTGTCCAGGGAAGCAACGGATGATGCTCTCGTCGTCGATTACCACAAGTATGTTCAAGCAGCGTATGGGTGCGCGAGCCTGACCTTTCAGTTAAGCCAAGCAGGGGCTGGATGTGTCCCCCCACGTCGGCTATACATTGAAATTGCCAAGTCCGGCACACCTCAGAGCAGTCTGAAGCGGTTTGCTCCATCTTAACCGCCATGACCCATGACCCCATCGCGCAGCGTCTAAACGACGTCTCCAAGAAGGCTAGAGCAGACGTTTCACCTCTCTCATGAGAGCGGGCCAGGGCGCTTCCTACGCTGAACTCAGGGGCCGGGTAAACGTTTCCGTCCCTCTTAAATGACACCGAACGCGCGTATTGACTGGAGTCAATCATTCCTGCCCAGAGATCAACCCCAGTAAGACAGAAGAGTACCTCGGTGCAAAACGCACTTGGATACGGCGATCTGAGTGGACGAAGACAACCTCGGGGGCTCGCTGGCTTGGGATTGGTCAAACTGCTCTATGCCTCAAGTGATGTCCTGACGCGGGGCAGCCATGAACTGCGCACTGGCTGTGGGACCCAGATTCAAGTCGAACTTTTTGGGTCGTCCAGCCTCTATGGCGGATGCTTGTTGCCCGGCGTATGCAGGTAAAACGTGGGTCGGTTCTCCGACCACTGCCATGGGCTGAATGTTATTTGATGAAATAACCATAGGATCTGGAGCGATAGAGATAAGCCTTGAGCTTGTGAGTCGAAGGCCCAATCGGCTGCTGATGTCGTGACAGGCACCCTGCCAATCATTCAGTATTCCCAGCCATAACCCCTCAGAAACTACGGGTACGTGTCCGGTCAAATAGCTCATCCAGGGAGTCGATGGTTGTACACGCATACTCTCTGGTAGATAGCGTTAGACCCCTTGCCCGGCTTGCTTTGACCCCCGCTTTGTGACACCCGAACTGCCAGTTCAACCTCAGCTAAGTCGGAAAACAATCGCGCGCGGCACAAGATTGTCGGTCGAGAGATTCAGAAACCGATATTAACCATGGTGATGCCAAGGCGTAATGCAGTAGTCCAGTCGAGGAGTTTGCATGGTCGGCATTATCCTCTGAAATTGAGCGGGGCACACTCATACGGCTGCTTCGGCCCGTCTGAGGGCTTATCTCGAGGATTGCGCTGAGCCGTGGTAACGATCTGAACGTACTCGACGGCCCGGCGAGCATGAATGATTCGGACGCTGAGGACGCAGTGCCACAGCCGGCCAGTTGAGACCAGCGCCAGCCTGTCGTCTTCCGTCTTGAGGCAGACGAACCAGAAAATGGCCGACTCATCATTACGGTGCGGTCGAAGCTGACCTTCAGTCAAAAGCTCGTCATCATCCGTGGCCATACATGATCCAATTGAACGCCGACCCGCTTGAGCGCCTACTCAGGGCCCCGTCGAGATCCTCAATGGTGCAGATCCTGTGTCAGCAACTGTACGAAAGCAATATATCAATTTTGTCAAGCGGCTGATACGTATATCGCGCTCGTTGCGCAGGTCCTGAAGAGCAAGGTGGTTGAGCTGACATCGGCGACACGGTCATAGGCTGTAACTGAGGCTGCTCAGGAGGTACTGCTGGCAGGGGGCGTACTGGGCTATCGCAGCCCAACAGCCTACCTACATTCAGGTGCCAGAACCGAGCACATGGAACTTGGCCATACTGTCGTACTGCCGCTTAGAGAAACCCGATTGCACATGCTCCCCGTGCTCGGGTCGGTTCTGGCAGCTCAGCCGGTCAGACGGGACTCAAATCGCCAACGGTCTGCTCCAGCCCACCTTGTGCCCTGACGGTGATCCGCAAGCAAGGCGAACTCAGCATCAAACTGCCCTCCATACGGAAGTGTCCTGCCAACTGTCCTGGGCCAACCGGACAATAACTGCATGAATCCGCTTCGTGTTCGGTTTCGCCCACGCACTCTGACTCTCAGTAGCATCCTCATGCTCCTGCCCACTGCGACCGCGCAGTCATCATGGCCGCCCGCCCTTCAGACCGGGCAGGTCTGGACGGTGTCGGCCGCCGGTGAAACCTGGACCGCCACGGCCGGCGCAGTGGACGCCGACGGTGACCGTGAACTGCAGGTCAGCACGCCGCGCGGCGCGTCCAAAGGCTGGTTCATCCTGAACAGCGCCAAGACGGTCCTGTCTCTGCTCACCCTTCAGGGTCCCGACAGCTACTGGGCGTGCCGGCTGGACCAGGGGTCCGGCCCTCTCTACAAGGGCAGCCTGTCGTTCTACGCGAAGCGGGACGGCCCGGCTGAGGCGCGCGGCACCTGCACGGCGCAACTGCGGGTCGCGGGCGTCAACCCGTCGTCCCGGTGGCCGTATCCGCTGGCAGCAGGTCAGGTCTGGAGTGTCCGGACCCCATCGGGTACCGTGACAGCCACCCTCGAGAACAACGCAGGCAACTGGAGTGGCGTGGTCTCCCGCACGCCTCCGGTAGTGATGGGCGTCACGGCGCAGACCGAGGATCTGAGTTTCATGATCGTGTCGTCCACGTCTGAGCAGGTCTGCGTAATCGAACAGGGCGGCGCGGGCGGCGCCGTCCTCACGGGCACGGCGTACGACATGAACAGTGAAGTGGCGCTGGGAGGCTGCAGCGCCACCCTCGGCCCCGCCGCCGCGCTGGCGGGCGTGCGGGCCGCCGTTCGTCCGGTCTGGCCGGTGGCGCCGCAGACGGGTGACCAGTGGACAATCACGACCCCGCACGGCACCTGGACGAGCACCGTCAGGCCCTCGGAGGGCATCTGGATGGGCCGCGCGGCTGGGCCGGCCGCTGGCGACGTGGGCATCCAGATCGGGAAGACGACCGTGGTGGCCGGCGTCTTCGCGGATGACGGCCGGGTGTTCGCCTGCCGGGTGGATCAGCTGGGGATCGGACCGGCCAGCTTCACTGGCACCGCCCTGTACAGCCCCAACGGCACGGCGACGCCGACCGAGGCCGGGACGTGCACCATCACCCAGCACCGCTGAGGCCCGGGCACAGCGGGAGACTGGTGAGCGGGTCCGGCTCGCCAGCCTCCCGCTGTGCCCGGCGCAGTTCGGCTGGGACCTCACCGACCGCAGCCAGGAAGGCCTGCCGGGCGCGGGTGAGGCAGCGGACATGCTCACGCAGGTCACCACACGTGCGGTACACCTGCAACAAGGCCACAGTGGCCTCCAGGTCCAGTGGGTCCTGTGCCACGCACCGGGCCAGGTGAGGGGCGGCGGCCGGTGCGTCCGTCAGCGCGAGGGTCAGGGCGGCGTCCCGCCACTGCACGTTCAGCGCGTCTCGCAGGGCCGCCGCGGCGTCCAGGTCCACGTCCGCCAGGAAGGGCGCGGTGACCTGCTGCGCGGCCTCGCAGTACCGACCGGCGTGCAGGGCGGCCAGGAAGTCGTCCACGTCCGCGTGCACCGCCTGAAGGCCGTAGCGGCCCTGCGGGTCCCGTGTGATGAGCGCGGCGCCCTGCAGGGTGTCGCGCAGGCGCGTCAGGGTCTTCTGGAAGTTGTACTCCGCGCTGCGTTGGTCGGCGTCCGGCCAGAGGGCCAGCATCAATGCGTCCCGGCTCAGCGTCCCGCTGCCTTCACCGTAGTGTGCGCAGACCAGATGCGCGAGCAGTTCCTTCACCTTCCGCGCTTTCCACGGCCGGACACTGCCGGCCTGCTCCAGGTGCAGCGGACCGAACAGTCTCAGCCGGGCCGCCGGTGGGGGCGCGTCGGGTACCGCGCTGAGTGCCGCCGTCTCCGCCGGGAAGAGGGTGCGCACGAACTGCAGGTGGCCGCGTCCGTCCGTTGCCAGCAGTGACCTCTGCCCGTCGGCCCACACCCTCTGCGCGCTGTCCCGCCCGGCGCGGCGCTGCAGCACCGCGTCCGTCAGCTGAAGTTCCGCCTGCACGCTGATCAGGTGCCCCGCCGCCGCGAGCGTGCGCGCGTCGTCGAGCGCGCGCTCCGCGGCCCCCTCATCACCGGTCATCAGGTACGCCTGCGCCCGCACCAGCGCGGAGCGGGCGCAGGTCCCCGCGCCGTCCTCGGGGCGCGTCCGTTCAGTTTCCCGCAGCGCGGCGTCTGGTTCGCCCAGCAGCAGGTGGACCCTGGCCCGTGAGCTGGGATGCTCGCAGTAATAGTCGTGATCGGTTTCCCCCAGCATCTGGCGGGCTTCGTCGAGTCGCCCTTGAAAGGCGAGCGCTTCGGCGAAATCAGTGGCGTTGGCACTGCCGACACTCGGCCAGAGTTCCGCAGAACGCTGCATCAGCGTCAGGGCCTGCGCGGGGTCACCGCGCCACAGGCGGCAGATGCCGACGTTCCACATCAGGGCGCCGTGCACGCGGGCGTTGCCGCTCTGCTCCGCGCGGCGCAGCTGCGTCCAACTGCTGGCTTCCGCTTCCGGGTACTCGCCGCGCATCAGGTGGATGTACGCGAGGTTGCCTTCCACCAGCATCAGCCGTGACGTCATGGCGTGACGCACCACGAGTTCGCGCGCGGCTGTCAGGTGCGCGGCCGCCTCGTCCCACAGAGCGAAGTGAATGGCGCTACCGCCCGCACTGTTCAGGGCCCAGAATCCCTGCTCCGCGTCCCGTGGGTCCAGACTCTCGAACAGCTGCCCCGCCTGCCCCACGTGGACCGCCTCGCGGGCCAGCCGGAGCGTGCCGGCGTAATCGCCCCGCCGGTGACGCGCGAGGGCCGTCAACTCCAGCAGCAGCATGTGCCGCCCCACGCGGCCCTCGCCGAGGCTGGCGAGAGCCTGCGTCAGGCCGCGTTCGGCCTCGTCCAACTGCCCGTCGTGAATCATCGCGCGGAACAGCACGTCCTCCAGCAGTTCTTCCTCCAGCGTGGCGGGTGGCACGCGCGTGAGGGCGTCACGGGCGAACGCCTGCGCCGCCGCGAGCTGGCCCAACTCCATCAGGGCCTGCGCCCGCGCGGCGTACAGCCGCGGCGTCCACGCCGCCGGCGCAAGCGTGTCCGTGAGGTCCAGCACCTCCTGCAGGGCACCGCTGAACGAGAGGGCGCGAATCAGGGCGGCCGTGACGTCCGGATCGCCGGGTTCCGCAGCCAGCAGCGCGCGCGCTTCCTGAATCACGTCGCTGTGCGCGCCCCGGGCGGCCGCCGCGTGCACCGCCTGCCGCGTGAGCTGCGCGGCGTCCGGCGTCTCGGCCCGCCGGGCGTGCCGGGCGCGCGCCACGGCCTCCAGGTGCGCCAGGCCAGCGGCGCGGCGGTGCAACTCGGTGACCTCCGGCCAGGGCAGGTCCGCCTGCATGAGCGGCCCATACAGCGGGTGCCCCCAGGTGTACGTAGGGGCGCCGCCCCCCGGTGCCAGGCGGACGAAGTCCCGGTGTTGGAGCCACGCGGCCGCGGCGTGGAACACCTCGGCGTTCACCTGCGCCACCGCCTGCCACGTTCGTTCATCGGCCGTGTCCAGCACCGCCAGGGCCGCCAGGAGGCGCCCCGGTCCGGACGCCGCCGGCACGCTCTGCAATCGACTCAGGATGGCGGCGGTCAGGGCCGTGGGCACCGCGCCCTCAGGCGGCGGAGTGAACTTCCAGCCGGACGCGCCCCGCCGCAGGGCGCCCACATCCCACAGGAGCCGCAGCACCTCAAGGATGGTCAGCGGGTGTCCGCCGGTGCGGTCCAGGAGCCATGCGGTGAGCGGTTCTGGCACGTGCCCGGCCAGATGCGACTCGGCCAGCGCCTCGATGCCCGCTCGGTCAGTCGGGCAGAGCACCTCGCGCCGGCACGGCGCGCCCCGGATCATCTGCGAGGTGTGCTCCACGGCGCGCTGCAGGTCCTGAGCGGCAGGGTGTTCCGGCAGCGGCCGGGTCGTGAGGACCAGCAGTGCGGGGCGCGCGCCGAGCAGCAGGCGCGACCAGAGGGCCTGCACGAACGCCTGCGCCTGCCCGCTGTACCTGTGCACGTCCTCCAGCAGCAGAAGCAGCGGCGCGGCGGTGGTGACCGTGTCACTCAGCGCGCGGGCGATCACCACGTCCGGCGCTTCCCGGCTGGGGCGCCCCACCACGTTCGGCCACGGGTGTTCCGGCAGAAAAGGGCGCCCCGCCGCGATGAGCGCCGCGTCCCGCGATTCCAGCAGCCCCAGCTGCCCCTGAAGCACCTCACGCAGGGGGTCCGAGCGGACGATCAGGACCGTGCCGGTGTCCACAGCGGCCGCGCGGGCGAGGTCCCGCAGCAGGTGCGATTTCCCCAATCCAGCCGCACCTTCGAGCAGCACCAACTCCGGGCCACCGCGCCTTGATGCCTGCCACGCCTCACGCAGGCTTTCAGCTGTCTGGGAATGAATGTGCATTCGCCCTCTCATGACCGCGGAGTCTTACTGCGGGCATCCGGTGTGTAGTTACGGCCATGATGCAACTCTCTGTACACATCAGCCTGCCAGGTTGAGTCGGCGCCTTCGTTCGGGGCCCCTTCAGCCAGCGAGGCGTATGGTCTGAGGTTGGTGCATTGATGACATGGATCAAGAGGGGCGAGGCATCCGGCAGACCGTTGTGCTGAACCGTCCATTCCGCAAGAGGGGAAGAGCGGCCGTCGCTCAGTAGTGCGACACCAGCCAAACTACCTCCTGCGTCCCCTCCTGGTTCTGGTCGGTCAAGAGCTTCTGCTGAGTGAGGCGGGTGAGGTACTCCTGCACTCAGACCAGGTAGACGAGTGGTGCCGTTGGCCTGCGCACATGAGGTTGCCCACTCGTGGAATAGGGAAGTGTGAGGTAATCCTCCGCATATGGCGGGCTCTTGTGGAATGTGGAGGACTAGGGTTTAGGGGTTCAGTTTGTTCCTTATAGAGTCGGGCATCTTTGACAGCCAGCCATCAAGCTCCTTCTGTTCCGCAGCGGAGAGGCTTTTGAGCCACCGCGTGCTGGCGAGGTGGCGGGCCACCTGGTGCGTGGGTGTCAGTGCTGATGCCCGCTGTTGGAGTGTGCGGATTTCTTCGCGCAATTGCGCGCGTGTGATCCCGGTCCGGGCCAGGGCGATGAGGCCAGGATGGTGTTCCGCGCTGACCTGAGCGATCTGCTGCGCGGCTGTGTACGCGAGTCCCTGCCGGACGGCATCCAGGAGGAGCGGTGACCATTTCAGGATTTTGAGTTTGTTGCGTGCGAAGGACGTCCACTGCTCCCCGAGGGTGCTGAACAGGGTGTCGAGGGCCACATGGTCGGGCCCAGGCGCTTCACGGAGCATCTGCATGAGCCGCGTCCGCGTTTCTGCCAGGGGAACATTCAGCACCTGAGAGACGAGCTCCAGTTTCGCGTCGACCTCGTCCAGGGTGTTCAGGTCGTCGCGCTGCAGGTTCTCGATCAGGGCTAGGCGGCGGGCCTCCTGATCATCCATTTCCCGGATGACGACCGGAATCTCCTGAAGTTCAGCGAGCTGGGCGGCACGCCAGCGCCGCTCGCCGGCCACGATCTCATACTGTTGTCCGACCGGTCGCACGAGGATGGGTTGCAGCACGCCGTGCTCGCGCACACTCTGGGCCAGAGAGTCAAGGGCGTCCTGATCAAACGCACGCCGGGGCTGCGTGGCCCCGACCGTCAGCTGGCTGACTGGCAGGTGCCGGTCTGGTAGTGCGCGCTGCGTCAGGTCCGGCACGTCTGTCCCAAGGAGCCCCTCAAGGTCGCGGCGGCGCTCCGGTCGTGGACGGCGCGTCATGCTTTCACCTGGTACGGCAGGTTCAGGGCGGCGGCCACGTCTGACGTGACCTGCTGAATATCCCGGTGGACCGGGCTGCCCGGGGCGTACGCGCCGACAGGGGCCCCCTGCGCGGTCGAGTCCAGCCACACCGCTTCCCGCTGGGGGATGGGAGCGGCCAGTGGAGAGAGGGTTTTTTGCAGGTCGGCCAGTACTTCCCGGTCATGCAGGCGGCGACCGTCGTAGAAGGTCGGAACGTACAGAGCGACGGTGAGGTCGGGCCGCACCTCCTGGTACTCGGTGAAGGCGCCGTGCAGTCCGGGCATGGCGTCCAGCCCCTTCTGCCGCGTGGGAATCGGAACGACCATGTGGTCGGCTGCCAGGGCCCCGAGAATGGAGAGTTGCCCCAGACTCGGCGGACTGTCGATCAAGACGACGTCGTACTGGGTCTGGACTTCGTGGAGGGCCCGCCTGAGGCGCATCTGTGCGCCGACGCGGCCCATCATCTGACCTTCAGCGACCGCCAGGCTGACGTGCGAGGGAATCAGCCCGAGGCCATGCACGTGTATGGGTGGGGGCAGGGGGAGGCCATCAACGGCGACGGGATACACCGTCTGCTGGCGTTGGACGCCATCCACGCCCAGCCAGCCCGTGAGGTTTGCCTGGGGATCGAGATCAATAAGGAGCACCCGCTGCCCTCCCTGCGCGAGTTCATAGCCGACATCCCGGACGAGGCTGGTCTTGCCGGCGCCTCCCGCATGATTGAACACGGTCACTGTCTTCACGCCGCCAGCTTATCCCCTCAGGGCCCTGCGTGTTATTTGATGAAATAACAGAGCGACCTGAGCGATCGGGTAACCGAATCGGATGAGCATCGCAGACGCTATATTTTGTTAGGCTGTTGACCGGTGTGGCGGGAAAGCCCAACCGTTGACCCAAATCGCCGATGACATTCCCCTCAGAAACTACGGGTCCTTTTACCCTAGTCCTTTGACTCCACAGAGACAGCCGAATGCCAGGTGAGCGGCTGATGCTGCCCCATCCCAACGGTGGCCAGCCCGCCCACGAGACCGTAGGGTGGACGAGGGCGTCCTCAAAACTCACCACCGGAGAGCCCGTGCTGTGCACCCCACTTGGCTACAGCCTGAGAGTCTTGAAGGCTGCAACGGGGCCGCCATCGTCCACCAGATGTGAGCCGCTATGCCCTCAATCAAAGAGTGCTGCTCAGACGCACGGCCCGTTTGGAATGTCCGCGTACGAGTCCGCGTCGACCAGACGGCGGCCCAGGCTCCTTGATTGGATTGAGCTGAAAAACAAAGATTGATCACTCCGTCTCAAGCTCAACAATGGTGGGCGGAGCCGAGGTCTGCGGGCGCAGACGGTATGGTAAGGCCATGTCGTCGCCGTCTGGCTCCGCCCGGGAGCCGTCCGTTTCTCTGGCCGAAATCCTGCAGCAGACCACTAACATGCTCGTCACCCTGGGCACCGCTTCGGAAATCGCCAGCACGGTGGTGGCTGCGGCGCTTCAGGTCACAGGCGTGCGGGCAGGGGAGATCCTGATGGCTGGAAGCGGTGGGCCAGTCGAGACCGCGGGCGTACAGGAAGATGATCCACCCGGGTTCTCTGACCTGAGCTCCCTGTCTGAGGCCTACCCGTTGACCCCCGAGCAGGTGGACCTGAGGAACGCCCAGTCCACTGATGAACGGCGTGAGGTCCAGCTGACGTTCCCGCTTCCTGCCCGCCCTGATGGTGACGACCTGCGTCCGTCCGTGCTGCCGATGACCCTGAGCGGTCAGTCGTTCGGCGTCCTGATTCTTCACCTCAGTGCGGAGCAGTCCATGACGCCTGAGGAGGGGCGCTTCCTGCGCACGCTGGCGGATGTGGGAGCGCTCGCCCTCGGACGGTTCAGCGCAGCGGGGGAGACCCACGAGCTGGAGGTGCCGTCCGCGCTGAACGTCGAGCAGACTCGGCAACTCGAGGAGGAGCGGGCCGCGCACGCTGCCTTCGTCGCATTCACGGAAGCGGTGGGCAGTGAAACTGACCTCGCCACCCTCGTCGGGCGGGCCATCACGCTGCTGCACGAAACCTGTGACGTGGAAGCCGCCTACTTCGAGCGGAGCGGGGAACTGTTCAGTGCCACAGCCTGGAGTCCATCGGCTGATCCTGGCCTGCTGCCCCACCTGCAACGAGGCTTTCCACTGGAGCATTCCGGCATTGCCCGCGGCCTTCAGCAAGGCACCGCCACGTACATTGATCACTGGCGTGACACGGGCCTCCTCATTGAGGCGTCCGGGATCTATCAGGCCGTCGCGGGGTACCCCTACTTCGTGGATGGCACACTGGACACCGTCCTGATGATCGGTTCGCAGACCGAGGTGGTCTGGGATGAGCGGCGCAAAGGCATCTTCCGCGCGGTGGGCCGCAGCCTCGACCTTGCGCTCGACCGGGCGCGGCAGACGCGGCTCGTGACGGCCCAGCGTGACGCGCTGGACATCCGCACGCAGGAGCTGGCCGAGAGCGCCGCGGAACTCCAGGCGTTTTCGTATTCCGTGTCGCACGACCTGCGCACGCCAGTGCGGCACATCACCGGCTTTTTGGAACTGGCCCGCAAGACGCTGGGGGACCGTCTGGACGCCCGCAGCGCCCGCTACCTCGGTATGGTCGAGCAGTCTGGACGGCAGATGAACACCCTGATTGATGGGCTGCTGGACCTGTCGCGCGCCGCGCAGCAGACCCTCACGCCGGGCGTGGTTGACCTGAACAGCGTCGTGGCACGCATCCAGATGACGCTGCTGCCGGACCTGCTGTCCCGCGACGTCGAGTGGACCGTGGCGGACCTGCCGGCCGTGTGGGGCGATGAACGGGCGCTCAGTCAGGTGCTGACGCAGTTGACGGAAAACGCGCTGAAGTTCACGCAGCACCGGGAGCCGGCCCGCATTGAGATTTGGGCGGAGGTGCAGGGCGGCGGCTGGAAGGTCTGCGTGAGAGACAATGGGCTGGGCTTCGATCCCCGGTACCAGGATCGGCTCTTCCAGCTGTTCCAGCGGCTTCACCGCGCCGACGAGGTGCCGGGCACCGGGGTCGGACTGGCCAGCGTGCGGCGCCTGGTGCTCAAGCATGGTGGTCAGGTGTTCGCCGAGGGACAACCTGGGGAGGGGGCCACCTTTGGCTTCACCCTGCCCCGCGGCCGGGTGTCCTGAGCGGCCCGGGTATCGGATAGACGGCGCGAGTGACAGGGCACGTGACGGGCGGCGCGCACTGCCGAATCCAGTCGTAGCTCACCTGGGTCCGCAGGCGGTGCCGCGAACCCTCGATCAGGGACTCCGCGCAGTGGTGACGGAACGATCTGGCCGGGGTGCACGTCAGGTCTTTGAGGCTCGAGTCGCTGTGCAGGGACTTCCATCAGCTGACGGTCGCCGCAGTGGCCTGCTAAGGGGTCAGGAGCCGGAGGTCTAAGCGGTAGATCCTCTTGGTCGCTTCAGTTTGTGCAGCACTGACGATCTGATGTCACACGTCGGCCAGCGATGAACCCTTCGACCAGTGGGAAGAGAATGGGGGAGAGCGGCGTGACAGAGGGGGCTGGGGGGCCGGCACAGCAGGCCGGGGGCAGGGAGCGCGTCATCAGGTTGCTCCTGTTGCGACCTGAGATTCGGTCACGGTGAGGGGACCAACGTGATCCCGGGTCAGCGCGGCGGGGTCCGTCGGGATCTCAGGAGGCCACTGGCGATCAGGCTCAGGAGGCCCAGCGCGCCCGCAACGAAGGAGGCGCGGATCATCCAGGGTGGCGGTGAACTGGCGTTCCGCCGGAACTTCACCGCCGCGGCCGTGGTCAGCGCGCCTCCCTCACTAGGCAGCGTGAGGTCCACGGCGTACCGTCCGGGCGCCGGCACATTGAAGGTGCCCAACGAGGATGATTTCGCCGCAGCTGTGCGCAGAGCCGTGCTGCCGGACGACTTGAAGCGGAGGTGCGCCGAGTTCCGCAGCACGGGTGTGCCGTTGAGGCTGATCTGCACGGTGTAGTCACCCGTCTGCCGGACCCGGGCAGTCCTCCGGTCGCTGCCGGTGAACACCACGCGGACTGGGTTCATGTCCGGTGTCAGCTGCACCTCGAAGTGGCTGGCGGCACCTGCGGTGAGGCTGGTGGCGCGGTAGATGGCCAGGGGGTGGCCGCTCCCGTACTCCCAGAAGACGGCCCCCGCGATGCCCAGGACGAAGAGCAGGCCGCCACAGAGAGCCGCGAGGTTCATGCACTCAGCATAGGAGTCTGCGCCGCGTGGGTGGGTAGGGAAGGGGGAGCGGGGTCGGGCCGGGGGCTGAGACGCCCATGCAGGCAATTCCGAACCAAGTTGGGCGAATCACTGGTGCTGGTCCCTGGGGGTCTTGTGACAACCTCTCTGTAGTGTTATGGTTTCCCATAACAAGAACAAAGGGTGTTATGCCCAGCTGGGAGGGAGTGCTATGAAGCGACTGACCCGTGTGACCCTGACTCTCGCGGCCGCGCTGGTGTGCGGCCAGGCCCTGGCGGTGACCCGCGGCGGACAGCTCGTGTACGGCCGCTACGCCGACTCGCTGTTCCTGGATCCCGTCCTGAACGACGCCAACCTGGACATCTGGATCCTCACGAACCTCTACGACACCCTGCTGCAACCCACCGCCGACGGCAAGGGCGTGCAGCCCGGCCTGGCCAGCCGCTACACCGTCTCCAAGGACGGGAAGGTCATGACCCTGACCCTGCGCTCTGGCCTGAAGTTTGCCGACGGCAGCGCCCTGACCGCGCAGGACGTGAAGTGGTCCCTTGACCGCGCCCGCCAGCCCGACGCAGGCGCCTGGAGCAGCTCCCTGGCCAGCATCACCAGCGTCACCGCCAGCGGCTCGACGGTCACCCTGAACCTGAAAACTCCCGACCCCACCCTGCCCGCCGCCCTGGCGACCTTCAACGCGGCCATCATGCCGCAGAAGCTGTTTACGGCCGCGCCCGGCAAGAACGACGCCGAGAAAGCCAAGGCCTTCGCGGAAAAACCCATCGGCTCGGGCCCCTTCGTGCTGAGTGAATGGAAGCGCGGCTCGTACATGGTCCTCAAGCGCAACCCCTACTACTGGAAGAAGGGCGAGGACGGCAAGGCGCTGCCCTACCTCGACAGCGTGCGCTTCGAGATCATCCCGGACGACAACACCCGCATCCTGAAACTCCAGGCCGGTGAGCTGCAGGGCGCGGAATTCATTCCGCTCAGCCGCGTGGCGGAGCTCAGGGGCAACCCCCGCCTAAACATGACGCTGTTCCCCTCCACCAAGGTGAACAGCATCCTGATGAACAACCGCCCCACCCTCAAGGACGGCACCGTCAACCCACTCAGTGACGTCAAGGTCCGCCAGGCGCTGAACTACGCCACGAACAAGCAGGCGCTCATCCAGGTGGTCACGTACGGCACGGGCAAGGAAATGAAGTCGTACATGTCCTCCACCACGCCCCTGTTCGACGCGTCGGCTAAGGGGTACCCGTACGACCTCGCCAAGGCCAAGGCGCTGCTGGCCTCCTCGAAATTCAAGAGCGGGTTTGACGTGACGGTCCTGGCGACCAGCGGCAGCGCCGACGACCTTGCGCTCCTGACCGCACTGCAGCAGATGTGGGGCGCGATCGGCGTGCGCCTGAAGATCGAGCAGCTCGACGCGGCCACCAAGACCGCCCGCTACCGCGCCAACGACTTCCAGATGCGCACGGCCGCCTGGACGAACGACATCAACGACCCCTCGCAGATCACGAGCTACTACGCGCTGTTCAGCAACATCGAATCCGTGCACACCGGCTTCAAGAGCAGCGAGGTGGACAAACTGTTCGCGCAGAGCCAGCAGGAGACCAGCCGCGTCAAGCGCGCCTCGCAGTACCGCGCCATTCAGAACATCTACCTAAACGCCGCGCCGATCATCTACCTGTACGAGACGCCCTACCCGGTCGCGCTGGCCAAGAACGTGCGCGGCTTCGTGCAGATCCCGCTGGGCAACAACATCTTCGCGGGCGCGTCCCTGGAGAAGTAAGCCGGGATTCTGACGCCGGGCGCCGCCTCCAGGCCACTCGGGAGGCGGCGCGTCACGTGACGAGAGGGGGAGGGGTATGCACAGCCATTACGTCCTGAAGCGTCTGCTTCAGATTATTCCGACCTTCCTGGCGGTCATGCTGGTGGTGTTCCTGCTCGTGCGGCTCCTGCCGGGCGATCCCGCCAGCGCGATCCTCGGGGACCGCGCCACGGCGGACATCGTGGAGCGCACCAACCGGCAGCTGGGCCTCGATCAGCCGCTGCCCACGCAGTTCGCGCTGTTCGTCTGGAACCTGCTGCAGGGCAACCTGGGCGACAGCATCTCGCTGAAGGTGCCGGTGCTGCGCCTGATCGGCGAGCGCCTGCCGGTCACGCTGTTCCTGACCGTCTACGCCGCCGCGCTGGGCCTGCTGCTGGCCGTGCCGCTGGCGGTGCTGGCCGCCGTGCGCCGCAACACCTGGGTGGACGCCCTGATCCGCGGCGTGTTCCAGGTGGGCCTCTCGCTGCCGGTGTTCTACGTGGCGCTGCAACTGCTGACGCTACTGGGCGCGCGCCTCGGCTGGTTCCCGATCGGCGGGTACGGCAGCGGCACCCTCGGGCACCTGTACCACCTGTTCCTGCCGGCCCTGACGCTCGGGCTGAACCTCGCGGCCGTCCTGGTGCGGACCCTGCGCAACAGCGTCATTGAGGTCATCACGGCCGAGTACGTGGAGTTCGCGCGCGCCAAGGGCCTGCGGCCGCGCCTGATCATGACCCGGCACGTGCTGCGCAACGCCCTGATTCCCACCGTCACCCTGCTCGGCCTGAACATTGGCGCCCTGATCGGCGGGGCCGTCATCACCGAGACGGTGTTCGCCATTCCCGGCGTCGGCCGCCTGATGGTCGACGCGATCTTCGGCCGCGACTACCCCGTCATTCAGGGCCTGACCCTGACGTTCGCGGTGATCGTGTCCCTGGTGTTCCTGATGACCGACCTGATTCACGCCCGCCTCGACCCGCGCACGGAGCTCTCGTGACGGCCACCCTGACGCCCGCCGCTCCGGCCGCTCCGCGTGTCCGGCGGCGCTGGCCCAAACCTACCCTCCTGATCGGCCTGGGGCTGCTGGCCCTGCTGCTCATCGCGGCGCTCTTCCCGGCGCAGCTTTCACCGTTCAGTCCCACCGAGTTCGACTACAACGCCATCCTGCACGGTCCCACCGCGAAGCACCCCTTCGGCACCGACAACTTCGGGCGGGACGTGCTCAGCCGCGTGATCTACGGCACGCGCATCGACCTGCAGATCGCGCTGTTCACCACGCTGTTCCCGTTCATCTTCGGGACGCTGCTGGGCGCCGTCACCGGGTACGCCGGGCGCTGGAGCGACGCGCTGGTCGGCCGCGTGGCGGACCTCGTGGTGGTCTTCCCGTTCCTGGTGCTGGTCATCGCGATCGTGGCCGTGCTCGGGCCGGGCCTGACCAACCTGTACGTCGCGGTCAGCGCGGTGGGCTGGGTCAGCTACTGGCGCCTCACCCGCGGCGAGGTCCTCACACAGAAGAAAGCTGAGTACGCGCAGGCCGGCCGGGTGCTGGGCTACAGCCCCACGCGCATCCTGCTGCGCCACCTGCTGCCCAACGCCGTCACGCCCGCCATCGTGTACCTGATGACCGACATGAGCCTGGGCATCCTGCTGGGCGCCTCGCTGGGCTACCTGGGCCTGGGCGCGCAGCCCCCAACGCCCGAGTGGGGCGTGATGGTCGCCGACGGGAAGAACTTCATGGCGACCGCGTGGTGGATCAGCACCTTCCCCGGCCTGGCCCTGACCCTCGCGGGCGTCACCTTCAGCCTGATCGGGGACGGCCTGGCGGACCTCCTGAGGCCCCGCACGTGAGCGCGCCCACCCCCCTGTTGCAGGTGCGCGACCTGAACGTGCGCATCCCCACCCCGGCCGGCGCGCTGCACGTGGTGCGCGGCGTGAACTTCGACGTGCAGCCCGGCGAGGTGCTGGGCCTCGTCGGCGAGTCCGGCAGCGGCAAGAGCGTCACGTTGCGCGCCGTGATGGGCCTCTACCGGCGTCCCATCACGGTGAGCGGCTCGGTCGAGTTCGGCGGGCACAACCTCCTGCAGGCCAGCGAGGCGCAGTGGCAGGCCGTGCGCGGCGCGCAGATCGGCATGATCTTCCAGGAACCCATGTCCGCCCTGAACCCCGTGCTGACCGTGGGCACGCAGATCCTAGAGAACCTGCGCGCGCACCGCGGCCTGCGCGGCCGCGCCGCCCTGGACCGGGCGGCGGAACTGCTGGACCTCACGGGTATTCCCAGCCCACGGTCGCGCCTGAACGACTACCCGCACCAGTTCTCGGGCGGCATGCGCCAGCGCGCCATGATCGCCATTGCCCTGGCGTCCGAACCGCGGCTGCTGCTGGCGGACGAACCCACCACCGCGCTTGACGTGACCATCCAGGACCAGATCCTGCGGCTGCTGCTGCGCCTGCGAGAGGAACTGAACATGAGTGTCATCCTGGTCACGCATGACCTGGGCGTGATCGCGCAGACCTGCGATCGGGTCGCGGTGATGTACGGCGGGCGACTGATGGAGACCGCGCCGGTCGGGGCGCTGTTCCGCGAGCCGCTGCACGCCTACTCGCTGGGCCTGATGCAGAGCCTGCCCGGCAGCGGCGCCCGGCGCGCGCCCCTGCAGCCCATTCCGGGCGGCCCACCCAACCTGCTGGCCCTGCCGCCCGGCTGCGCGTTCAGTCCCCGCTGCGCGTACGCCACCGGCGCTTGCCTGGGCGACGAGCCGCCCCTGATGCCGGTCGCGCCGGGCCGGGCCAGTGCGTGCGTGCACGCGGCGGCGCTGCCCCACCTGACCGGGGAGGTGAGCGCGTGAGCGCCAAGCCCCTGATGGACGTGCGCGGCCTGAGCAAGGCCTTCCCCGCGCCGCAGGGCCTGTTGGCCCGCCTGCGCGGCGAGCCCAGGCGGGCCGTGCAAGCACTGAGTGACGTGAACCTCAGCGTGCAGCGCGGCGAGACGCTCGGCATCGTCGGCGAGAGCGGCTGCGGGAAATCCACCCTGGCCCGCTGCCTCGTGCGGCTCCAGGATGCCGACCAGGGCGAGGTGCAGTACGAGGGCCTTGATGTCCTGCGCCTGCGCGGACCTGAACTGCGCCGCTACAACCGCCGCGTGCAGATGATCTTCCAGGACCCCTACTCGAGCCTGAACCCCCGCATGACCGTCGGGCAGATGCTGCGCGAGGTGCTCAGCGTCCACCGCCTGCGCCCGAGTGCCGAGCAGGACGCGCGGATCCAGGAACTGCTCACGCTGGTGGGCCTGCCCCCGCAGGCCGCGGGGCGCTACCCGCACGAGTTCAGCGGCGGGCAGCGTCAGCGGGTCGGGATCGCGCGCGCCCTGGCGCTGGAACCAGACTGCCTGATCGCCGACGAACTCGTCTCCGCGCTTGACGTGAGCGTGCAGGCGCAGGTCGTGAACCTGCTGCTGGAACTCCAGGAGCGGCTGGGCCTGACGGTGCTGTTCGTCGCGCACGACCTGCGCCTCGTGCGGCACCTGTCGCACCGCGTGGCCGTGATGTACCTGGGCCGCGTGGTGGAGGTCGCGCCCACCGAGGACCTGTTCAGCGCGCCGAAACACCCCTACACGCAGGCGCTGCTCGCCGCGGCCCCCACGCTCGACCCGGCGCGCCGCGCGGACGCGCCCGCCATCACGGGCGAACTGCCTAGCCCGCTGAACGTCCCGAGCGGCTGCGCCTTCCGCACGCGCTGCCCGCACGCCTTTGACCGCTGCGCGGCCGAGCGGCCCCCCCTGCTGGACGTGGAGGGCGCGCAGGTGGCCTGCCACCTCTACAGCACGCCCGGCATCGCGGTGCCAGGATGAGCGTGATGACTGACCTGTCCACGCCCACCGACGCGTCCCTCACGGACTGGCCGTTCAGCCTCGACCGGACCCTCGGCGTGCCGCTCGGCGCGCAGCTGCGCGGGCAGATCGAGTACGGCATCGCCTGCGGGGAACTGCCGCGCGGCGTGCGCCTGCCCAGCGTGCGGGACCTCTCGCAGGGCCTGGGCGTGGCGCACGTGACGGTCGCGCAGGTGTACAAGGACCTGCTCGCGCAGGGCCTGATCGTCACCGCGCGCGGCCGGGGCACCTTCGTGGCCGAACTGCCCAGCACGCCGGCCGGGCCGGATCTGGGGCGGCTGCACCAGCTGCTCGGCGAGGCCCTGGTGCAGGCGGACCGCGAGGGGTACAGTGCCGCGCAGGTCCGCGGCGTGCTGAACCTGCTGCTCGCGCAGGCCGACCGCCCCGCCGAGGGCAGCGGCGTGACCGTGCTGCTCGTCGGCCTGTTCGCCGACGCCACGAGCAGCTACGCCGCCGGGCTGCTCGCCGCGCTGCGCCCCGGCGACCGCGTGCAGACCATCACCCTGAGTGAACTCCGCCAGGGGCAGGGCCTGACGCTGGCCCGGCAGGCGGACGTGGTGCTGGCCCTCGCGCACCGCCTCGCTGAAACCCAGGCGCTGCTGCCCGGCCTGGACGTCCTGCCCGTGGGGTTCATTCCGTCGCAGCCGACCCGCGCGGCCCTGGCGGCCCTGAGCCCCCTGACGACCCTGGCGGTCGTGGCGACCTTCGAGGAATTCCTCCCGACCTTCCTCAGCGGCGTCAAGCGCTTCGCGCCGCACGTGCAGGCGCTACGGGCCACGCACATCCAGGCCGAGAACCTGCAGGCCACCCTCGACCACTGCGACGTCGTCGTGTACGCCACAGGCTCGGAGGTCGTGCGCAGCCTCGCGGCGCACAAACCCATGCTCGAGTACCGCCACATCATCGACCCTCACGACATCGAGCGCCTGGTGGTGCCTGCCGCGCAGGCCCGGCGCAAGGACGGACCGTTATGACCCCGATCGAGCAGCTCAACTGGATGCAGGTTGACGCGTACCTCCAGACCGACGACCGCTGCGTGCTGCCGCTGGGCAGCACCGAACAGCACGCGTACCTGAGCCTGTGCGTGGACAACATCCTCCCCGAACGCCTCGCCCATGAAGCGGCCGCGCCACTGGGCGTGCCGGTCTTCCCGGTGCTGCCCTACGGAATCACCCCGTACTTCCGCGCGTACCCGGGCAGCGTCAGCCTGCGCGTGGGCACCTACCTGTCCGTGGTGCGCGACATTCTTGACGGGCTGCACGAGCAGGGGTTCCGCCGCATCCTGATCGTGAACGGGCACGGCGGGAACAGCCCCGCGCAGGGCTTCACGGGCGAGTGGATGGCCGACCACCCGGGCGCGCGCGTGAAGTTCCACAACTGGTGGAACGCCCCGCAGACCTGGGCGCAGGTGCAGGCCACCGACCCCAACGCCAGCCACGGCTCCTGGATGGAGAACTTCCCCTGGACGCGCCTGGAGGGCGTCACCGTGCCCGACGAGGAAAAGGCGGCCGTGGACCTGAACGTCCTGCGCCTGCTGGGCCCGCAGGAACTGCGGGATTACCTGGGGGAGGGCAACTACGGTGGGCGTTTCCAGCGGCCCGACACGGACATGCAGGCCATCTGGGACGTGGCCGTGCAGGAAACCCGCGCCCTGCTGACCGGCGGGTGGAGCCTGTGACGGGCGCGCAGCGCGTGCTCGTCTGGGGTGCGGGCGCGATCGGCGGCACCATCGGCGCGTACCTGCGCCGCGCCGGGCACGACGTGACCTTCGTGGACCGCGCCCCAGATCACGTACAGGCCATCACGGACCGCGGCCTGACCGTCACCGGGCCCTTCGGGGACTTCACCGTGGACGCCCCGGCCTTCACGCCGGACACCCTGAGCGGCACCTGGGACACGGTCCTGCTGTGCACCAAGGCGCAGGACACGGCCGCCGCTGGGGCGCAGCTCGCCCCGCACCTGAGTCCAGGCGGCGCGGTCGTCTCCGTGCAGAACGGCCTCAACCCCCTGATCCTGAACGGCGTGCTGGGCGAGGAGCGGGTGCTGGGCAGCTTCGTGAACTTCGGCGCCGACTACCTCGAGCCGGGCGTAGTCCACTACGGCGGGCGCGGCGCCGTCGTGATCGGCGAGCAGAGCGGCGCCCTGACGGACCGCGTCCAGGCGCTGCACGCCCTGCTGCGCACCTTCGACGAAGACGCGATCCTCAGCCGCAACGTGATGGGCTACCTGTGGGGCAAGCTCGCGTACGGCGCGCTGCTGTTCGCCACCGCCGTCACGAACGACAGCATCGCCGACGCCCTGGCCCGACCGGAGGACCGCGCCCTGTACACCGAACTGGGCCGCGAGGTCCTGCGCGTGACCGCCGCGCACGGCGTGACGCCCGAGGCGTTCAACGGCTTCGATCCGCAGGCCTTCCGGCCCGGCGCGAGCGACGCCGAGGCGCACGCCAGCTTGGATGATCTCGTGGCCTTCAACCGCCGCAGCGCCAAGACCCACAGCGGCATCTGGCGCGACCTCGCGGTGCGCAAGCGCCGCACCGAGGTGGACGCGCAGCTGGGCTGGGTGGTGCAGTTCGGCGCCGAGCACGGCGTCCCCACCCCGATCTGCACGCGGCTGGTGGCGCTCATCCACGAGATCGAGGATGGCCGCCGGCCCCTGAGCCGGGAGAACCTGGACGACCTGCGGGCCCAGCTGCCCGGGGTGACGGCGTGAACCTCCGCTTCGACGGGCAGACCGTGATCGTCACGGGCGCCGCGCACGGCTTCGGCCGCGCCATCGCGCACGCCTTCGCGCGGGACGGCGCGCAGGTGTACGCCTGCGACGTGCAGGACGAGGGCCTGGAAGTCACCGCGCGCCTCGCGGCGGAGGCCGGGACGCCTGTGCAGGTCCGCCGCGTGGACGTCACTGACCCGGCCGCCACGCAGGCCCTCATGGCCGGGGCCGCGCGCGACACCGGCCGGGTGGACGTGCTCGTGAACAACGCCGGGGGGGTGCTCGGGCAAGTGGGCCGCCCGCTGGAGGAGGTCAGCCCCGCCGACTGGCGCGCGATCTTCGCCGTGAACGTGGACGGCGCGTTCCTGTGCGCGCAGGCGGCCGCGCCGCACATGAAACGCCAGGGCCAGGGCCGGATCGTGAACATCTCCTCCGGCGCGGGGCTGGGCGTCAGCCTGACCGGCATCCAGGCGTACGCGAGCGCCAAGGCCGCGCAGATCGGCCTGACCCGGCAACTCGCGCATGAACTGGGCGCGTTCGGCATCACCGTGAACAACGTCGCGCCGGGCTTCGTGCGCAGCAACCCCACCACCGAACGCCAGTGGGAGAGCTACGGAGAGGCCGGTCAAGCGAAGCTCGTGCAGGGCCTGGCGCTGCGGCGCCTGGGTACGCCCGAGGACATCGCCGCGGCCGTGCAGTTCTTCGCGTCCGAGCAGGCCGGGTGGATCACTGGTCAGGTGCTCAGCGTGGACGGCGGCCGGTGACGGCCCCGCATCCCGGCCGGGCCGCGCCGGAGGCCGTGCTCGACCTGCTTATGCAGCGCGCCGGGGCGTCCCTGGACGACCTGCTGGCCTTCGCGGCCATCCCGAGTGTCAGCGCCCAGGCGACGCACGCCCCGGACATGCAGCGCGCCGCCGACTGGCTCAGCGGGCGCCTGCGGCAGGCCGGTCTGGAGGTGGTCGAGCAGTGGCCGACTGCCGGGCACCCCGCCGTGTACGCCGAGTGGCTGCACGCGCCCGGCGCGCCGACCATCCTGATCTACGGGCACTACGACGTGCAGCCGCCCGATCCGCTCGACCGTTGGCACAGCCCGCCCTTCACGCCCACCGTGCGGGAGGGGCGGGTCTACGGCCGGGGCGTCAGTGACGACAAGGGCCCCCTGCTGATCGCCGTGCAAGTCGCTGACGCGTACCTCAGCGCCGCCGGGCGCCTACCCGTCAACGTCAAGTTCCTCTTCGAAGGCGAGGAGGAGGTCGGCAGCGCCCACCTGCCCGCCCTGATCCGCGAGCGGCGCGCGCGGCTCACGGCGGACTTCGTCCTGAGTGCCGACGGCGGCATGTGGAGCGCCGAGACGCCCTCGCTGACTGTCCGCGCGCGCGGGCTGACCGCCCTGGAATTCACGGTGCGCGGGCCCGCCAAGGACCTGCACTCCGGCCGGCACGGCGGGAGCCTGCACAACCCCCTGCACGCCGCCGCCGCGCTCGTGGCCAGCCTGCACGGCCCGGACGGCCGGGTGGCGGTCGAGGGCTTCTACGACGGCGTGCAGGACCGCTCCGGCGCCGACCGCGCCGCCGTGCAGGCCCTGCCGTTCACGGACGAGGCATACCTCGAACAGACCGGCGCGCCCGCCCCGCACGGCGAGGCCGGGTACAGCACCCTGGAACGCCAGTGGGACCGCCCCAGCCTGGACCTGAACGGCCTCTGGGGCGGCTACACCGGTGAGGGCAGCAAGACCGTCCTGCCATCCGAGGCGCACGCCAAACTCACCGTCCGGCTCGTGCCCGGCCAGGAACCCGGGCCGACCGGCGACCGGATCGAGGCGCACCTGCGCCGCCACACCCCGCCCGGCGTGACCCTCGAGGTGCGCCGCAGTGACCACGGCGCCCGCGCGTACGCCCTCCCGGCCGACCACCCCGGGTACCGCGTGGCCCGCGCGGTCCTGGAGGCCGAGTACGGCCGCGCGCCCGTCGACGTCGGCATGGGCGGCAGCGTGCCAGTCCTGGAGACCTTCAAGGAGGACCTCGGGCTCGACACCGTGTTCTTCAGTTTCGCGGTGGGGGACGAGGACATCCACGCGCCCAACGAGTTCTTCCGCGTGCCCCGCCTGTACGAGGGGCAGCGCGCCTGGGCGCACTACTTCGCGGCGCTCGCGGCCCTGGACCGCCCGTGACCGACCTGCGGACCCTGCTGGCAGCGGACGACTTCACCTGCGCCCTCAGCGACGCGCTCGGCCGCCAGGGCGCCCTGAGCGCCGCCTTCCGGCCCGTGTGGCCCGGCGCGCGCCTGCTCGGCCCGGCCGTCACGGTCCGCACCTTCGGCACCGACCTCAGCGCCGTCTTTGACGCCATCCACGCCGCAGCCGCCGGGAGCGTCCTCGTCATTGACTCGCACGGCGTGACGCACTCGGCCTTCTGGGGCGAGCGGACCACCCGCGCGGCCCTGGCGCGGGGCGTGGCGGGCGCCGTGATCGACGGCGCCTGCCGGGACGTGCACGCCGTGCGCCGCCTGGGCTTTCCGGTGTTCAGCACGGCCGTCACCCCCAACGCGGGCCTGCCGGGCGGCCGGGGTGACGTGAACGTGCTCGTGGCGCCCGGTGGGCAGCCCGTCCATCCAGGCGACCTGATCGCCGCCGACGACAACGGCGTCGTGGTCATCCCGCAGGCCCATATCACCCCGGCGCTGACCCGCGCGCACGCGCTGATCGCCGCGGACGCCGCCGAGCGCACCTCAACTGACCCCGCCCCCGACGCTTCGCCCCGCTGAACCGCCCTCACCCCCGGAGACCCGCATGACTGACTTCGAGCACCTCAGCGCTGAACTCAACGACCTGCTGTGCGTCCTGAACCTCCTGAACTGGGACGCCCGCACCCAGATGCCCCCGGGTGGCAGCGTCACCCGCGCGCAGCAGGCCGCCACCCTGAGCCGCGTGGCGCAGGAGAAACTGCTCGCGCCCGAATTCGAACGCGCCGCGCGGGACGCCCTGCGGGCCCGCCCCGGTGACCGCGCCGCGGGGCAGGCCCTGGCCGCCGCTGCCGCGCTGCGGCGCGTGCCCGCCCCGCTCACGGGCGCCCTGGCGGCCCTGAAGGGCGAGGCGCAGGACGCGTGGGCCAGCGCCAAGGCCCGCAGCGACTTCAGCGCTTTCGCCCCCTACCTGGAGCGCATGGTGCAGCTCAGCCGCGACCTCGCCGACGCCCTGGGCTACGAGGACCACCCCTACGACGCGCTGCTGAACCTCTACGAGCCCGGCCTGACCACCGCGCAGCTCACGCCGCTGTTCGACCGCCTGCGCGCTCATCACGTGCCGCTGCTGCGCGCCATCCGGCAGCGTCCCGAGCCGCGCAGCGACTTTCTGACTCGCGCGTACCCGGTTGCCGAGCAGCGCGCCTTCTCCCTGGGCCTCGCGCAGGCCTTCGGGTATGACCTCAGCCGCGGCCGCCTCGACGAATCCGCCCACCCGTTCGAGATCAGCTTCACCCGGCAGGACGTGCGCATCACCACCCGGTATCAGGAGTCCTTCCTGCCCGGCGCGCTGTTCGGCACCCTGCACGAGACCGGGCACGCCCTGTACGAGCAGGGCGTCGCGCCCGAACTGACCCGCACCGCGCTCGCCAGTGACCTGCTCGGCCTCTACGCGGTCGGCGGGGCCAGCTTCGGCACCCACGAGAGTCAGTCGCGGCTGTGGGAAAACCGGGTGGGCCGCGCACAGGCGTTCTGGATGAGGCACTACCCGGCGCTCCAGGCGCACTTCCCGGACCAGCTGGCCGACGTCACCGCCGACGAGTTCTACCGCGCCGTGAACCGCGTGCGCCCCACGCTCATCCGCGTGGAAGCCGACGAACTCACCTATGACCTGCATATCATGCTGCGCGTCCACCTCGAAACGCAGCTCATCAGCGGCGACCTCAGCGTCCGTGACCTCCCGGACGCCTGGAACGCCCGCATGAAGACCGACCTGGGCCTCGACGTGCCCGACGACGCGCGCGGCGTGCTGCAGGACATCCACTGGTCCACCGGGTACTTCGGCTCGTTCCCCACCTATACGGTCGGTAACGTCATGGCCGCGCAGTTCTACCAGGCGGCGCAGGCCGCCCTGCCGGACCTCGACGCCGACCTGGCCGCGGGGGATTACGCGTCCCTCCACGCGTGGCTGACTGAGCAGATCTACCGCCACGGCCGCACCTTCACGCCCCACGAACTGCTCGTGCGGGTCACCGGCGAGGGCCTGAACGAAGCCCCCTACCTGACCTACCTCACCGACAAATTCACCGCACTGTACGATCTGCCGCGAGACTTCCAGCCCAGCGGGGAACCCCAGCTCACCTGAAGCGGCGCTGGTCAGGCCAACCGGGCCTGACCGGAAATCACCGGTCAAGCGCCCGTCAGCCGCGCCTGCGGGGCAACGCATCAGGCAGACCTGAAGCCCACGACCGGCGTCGCCTGAATTCGCGGTTCAATCAGCCCCAAACGCCCACCAGGCCGCCTTGTTCACCCCGGACCGCGCTGGAGGTTCGGGGCTGGTCCCATGCCTCCTGGGTAGGGTGATCTGGCTCCTGACCGTGACCATCTGGACCAGATCGGCTGTCCCGACCAGACCCAGCCGCTGCTGGCGGATGCAACCGGAGCGGGGCGCTGGCAGCACAGTCACATGCTCCGTGCAGTTCACATCAGGGCCGTTCCCGCATCTGCGGGAGACAGTTCCCGTCAGGGGGCGGCGCGTGGTGTGAATTTGATCGTCGCGGGGCGCCCTGCTTTGCGGGCGTACATGGCTTCATCTGCCCGGGCCAGCGCGTCCGGCCACGCTTCCAGCGGCGCCACGGTCGTCCAGCCGACACTGGCACTGAATCCGAGCGGGCCGCTGACCGGGCTCAGCGTCTTCGTGAGGTGTGCCAACTGCCCCTCGATGGTCTGCGGCGCGCCCGTGAGGAGCATGGCGAATTCGTCTCCTCCGATCCGGCCGGCGAGGTCGTCCGGGCCGGCCACCTGACCCAGCAGGCGGCCCAGGGCGGCGAGATGCATGTCCCCCGCGACGTGCCCGTGCTGGTCGTTGAGTTCCTTGAACCGGTCGACGTCAAGCACGATCAGCGTGGCGGCGCGACTGTCCAGGCGGCCCCGCCAGCGGCCGTACGCGCCTTCCAATCCGCGCCGGTTGAGCACGCCGGTCAGGGCGTCCCGGAAGGCGAGGTCCGCCAGGTCATCTTGCAGGGCCTGCATGTCCACCCGGCGCCGGTCGTCGTGCAGCAGCCAGAACGTGAACGCCCCGCCCACCGAGAGGACCAGCACGGCGGTGAACATCAGGACGTTGGGGAGCGTGAACGCGTACGTGAGGTCCGGGCGGGTGCCAGGCCCGAGCGTGAGGCTCCGGGGCAGCGTCAGCAGGAAGACCAGCGCGAACAGCCAGAGTTGCAGGGCGTAGCTGCCGCGCAGGAGCGGTTCGCGCCGCATCTGCTGCGCGATCAGCGTCAGGAGCGCCGCCAGGCATAGCGTGAGGTAGGTGCTGACCAGCAGGAAGCGTACGGTGATGTTGTCGTGCGCGGCCGTGAACCAGTACAGCGCGCCGAGCAGCAGCGGGACGCTCGCTCGGTGCAGGAGGAGCAGAGGGCGGGGCACGGACTGGGCTGCAAAGCGGTAATACGCGCCGACGAACAGCGCGGCCCCCACCATGACCAGCCCGTTGCCCGCCAGGATGGACGCGCGCTCAAGGTCGGGCGGACGGTACGAGCCGATCAGCATGCCCAGCACCATCAGGGTGTGCCCGGCGGCCCAGCCGCGCCAGCCCGGGTACGACGGCCGCCACCAGGCGATCAGGAGGGTCGCGAGGGCCACGACCAGCACGGTCACGCTGACGCTGGCTGCCAGAACGGGAAGAGGATTGAGCGGGAGTTCCAGCATGACAGCCGTCCTGAGGGATCCGGGGGAAAGGCCTCCCGAGTCCACTCATCAGAGTGCATGGGGCCTCACGGAAGCCTGACAGGCCACGTCATGAACCAGTCCGACCGGGCGGCGGAGGGGCCGGCGTGACCTTCCAGGCCTGCCGTGCTGGCGCGCGTGACTCGCGCGTGCCCACCAGCGGCCGGTGTCACCCTGAGGCGCAGCTCCGCTCAGGTGTCCGGCTCCGGCTCGGCTGTGCTGGACAGGACGCGCAGGGCGGTGCTCACGACGTCCGGGTCGAATTGCCGCCCGGCCTGGTCCCGTAGTTCCGTCACGGCTTCCAGGGCGGACCAGGCGGGCTTGTAGGGCCGGTCGCTGGTCAGGGCGTCGTAGACGTCGGCCACGCTGAAGATGCGTGCGCCCAGCGGGATGGCCGTCCCGGCGAGGCGGTCCGGGTATCCGGTCCCGTCCCAGCGTTCGTGGTGGTGGCGGACCACGGCCCGCGCAGCGGAGGGGACGGTCGGGATCCGGCGCACGAGCTCATCACCAAATTCCGCGTGCCGCTGCATCAGGTGCCACTCGGCCGGGTCCAGCCGCCCGGGTTTGAGCAGGATGGCGTCGGGAATGCCGAGCTTGCCGATGTCATGCAGGTACGCGCCCAGGCGGAGGTCTTCGCGCTGCTCGGGACTCAGGCCCAGGGCTTCGCCGATCCGCAGGGCGAGGGCCACGACGCGTTCCGTGTGCCCGGCCGTTTCGAAATCCCGCAGTTCCAGCGAGAGCCCCAGCGCCAGCAGCGCTCCTTCCCGCGTGGCCTCCAGGTCCGCGAGGTGTGCGCGGCGGTCGAGCACCTGACCGATCAGTTCCGCTGACCGGTTCAGCAGCGCTTCAGCCATGCGCCCTGTCGTTTCGGGCGGCGTGAACCACAGCAGCGCGAGGCGCCCGGCCGGGCGACCACGTTCATGGACGGGCGCCTCGATCAGGGCGTTCACGCCGGCCGCCAGCAGGGCGGGGGGCAGGCCAGAGGTGAGCCCCGAGCTGCTGGCGCGTTCTGCACCGCCGGAAGCGTGGCGCAGGGCCGCGAGGGCCAGTTCGCGGGGCGGCGTCTCGGCTGATCCGGTGGCCGCGTCCACGACGACCTCCACGTCCCGGTCCGGGCACAGGAAGACGGCCAGGTCGGCCTGCAGGACCGACCGGCTCAGGGTCAGGCACTCGCGCGCGACCGTGTCCACATCGGCGGCCAGGCCGACCTGTGAGGCGAGGTCGGCCAGTGCCCGCAGCGCCTCGGCCCGCTTCTGCTCTTCGGTGATCACGCGCAGCCGCTCGAAGGCGATCACGCCGGCCGACGCCAGCGCGCCGAGCAGGCTGGCGTCCAGCGGGCTGAACGACTGCGCGGCCGAACGCGCCACCAGCAGGGCGCCCACCGGCCGGTTCGAGAGGCTGATGAGCGGCGCGGCCATCACGCTGCCGTCGGCTGAGGTGCCGGCGCGGCGCAGCCACGCATCGTCCGTCAGCCGCTCGGTGCGCTGTACCTGACCGGTGTGCAGGGCCTGCCAGATCAGGCCCTCGCCCGCTGGCACGGTCTGGTGGGCCGCGCTGCCGAACAGACCGGCACTGGCGTCCAGGTGGGCCGCGTGCGTCTGCGGATCGTACCGGGCGAAGGCGGCGTGCTCGGTCCGGAAGAGCGCCAGGGTCTCGTTGATCAGCGTGCGTTCCAGGTCGTGCGGGTCGAGCACGAGGCTGAGTGCGGCGCTGGCGTGCGCCAGCACTTCGAGTTCCCGCGTCCGGTCCGCTGCGCGGGCGCGCCGGTCCCGCATGGTCAGGATGGCGGCCGCCTGCCGGCCGAACTCCTCCGCGATGTCGAGTTCGAACGCGTCGAACGCCTGCTCGGAGCGGAGGTTGTCCAGGTTAATCACCGCGACGACCGCGCCGGCAACGAGTACCGGCACGCACACGTTCGCCTGCAGGTGGGCGAGGTCCTGCTGGTGCTGGCCCGCCAGCCACGGCGCCTCGCGTTCACTCCATTCTGCGGGCAGGTGCGTCACGCGGCGCACGTCGGCCGCGCCCCGCACGACCCGCGCCTGCCCGGCCGGCCAGGTCCGCTCAGCGTCCGTCCAGCGGCGCATGTTCTCCAGAGAGTGCGAGGTGCCCAGCAGCGTCTCGGAGTACCCGACCTGGGCGCGCAGGACGAACCGCGAGCCCTCCAGAACGAACAGGGATCCGGCCTCCGCGCTGGGGACGGCCGTGACGGCCGCCTGCAAGAAGGCCTGCCAGCCTTCGGCGTCCAGCGCGCCGTCACTGGAGATCAGCGACGACGTCGCGCGCAGCGCCTGCCAGACCATCTCAGCGGTGAGAGGCGAGTCGCGCAGCAGGAGCCGCTCGCCCCTGAGGCCCCGCACCGTCCGGATGGCGGCTTTGTCCCGCAGCATCCGCTGATCGGCCAGCCGGAACAGGTCGTTGGGTGACCGGGCGTCCTGCGGGAACGACGCCGCGCCCGTGGACGCCCGCACGGCCGGGAAGCCCTGACGGTCCATGAACTGCCGGAGTTGCTCGCGGTGGCTGAGCAGCTCGTCGGTGCTCAGGAGCTCCGAGGTGACGAGTACGGTGAACTCGTCGCCTCCCTGCCGGAACACCTGCCCGGTCGGCCCGAACGTGTCCGTCAGTGCCCGGCCGAAACAGCGCAGCAGCTGGTCACCCTGCGCGTGCCCGGCCTGATCATTGACAACCTTGAGGTCATCGAGGTCCAGCACCAGCAGCTGGAAGGCGCGGCCCTCGGCCACGGCGGCCTCGAAGGTCTCCTCGAACGCCCGGCGGCTGGGCAGACCGGTCAGCACGTCCCGGTACGCCAGGTGTTCGAGTTCCGCCGTGCGCGCCTTGACCCGCCGCTCCAGGTCGTCGTTGGCGAGGCGCAGGGACTCCTCGGTGGCCTTGCGGGCCGTGATCTCCGTGAACGAGACGGCCAGACCGTCCTCGGTGGGCGCGGCCGAGAGGTCGTACCAGCGGCGCGTCACCGGGGAGTACACCTCGAACTGAGGCGTGCCGCGTTCCAGGGTCCGCCTCAGGTAGTCGGCGGTGTCGGGGTCCACCTGGCGCCGCAGGACGTCCCAGACGGACTGCCCGATCAGGTCACCCGGCCGGCGCTGGAGGAGTGAGGCCGCCACCGGATTGATGTACGTGAGGCGCCCGTCGTGGTCCAGCGCGACGAAGGCACTCGGCAGACTCTCCAGGATGCTGCTGGTGCGCCGCACCTGCCGTTCCAGTTCCTGCTCCAGTTCGCGCGCGAGCGTGACGTCCCGGCTGACGCCCAGGACGCCGAGCAGCTCGCCGTCAACCACGAACGGATGTTTGGTGGTCATCAGGACGCGGGTCTGCGAGGGAGAGCGCGTCTCGACCGTCACCGGCTCGAGCGTCCGCATGACCTCCTGATCCAGCGCCTGAATCTGCCGGGCCTCCGCCGGGAAGAGGTCCGCGTCGGTCGCGCCCACACCCGCCGCCTGCGGGCCCAGGAGTTGACGGGCGGCGGGGTTGAGCAGCTGATACCGCCCCTGGCGGTCTTTGAGGTAGATGGACTCGGACATGGTGTTCATGACCGCGTTCAGATGAGCCTGGCTGTGCAGCAGCCGGCGCTGCAAGGTCTGGTTGTCGCGCAGCACCAGCAGCTGCCGCACGGCGAACAGCACCGTCACGCCGATCAGCCACAGGTCGTCCGCGCGGGACGGCGCGTGCACGCTCAGCCGGAAGATCACGTACACCACGTACACGAACGCCAGGGCCGCGTGCGGGCTCAGCGCCCGGATGGTCCGCCGCTGCGCCGCCGCCTGAAGCCAGGGCCAGGGGTGCCTGTAACAGGCGCTCAGGGCGATCAGGGCCGCCGCGAGGCTCCACAGGCTGTCCAGGGGATGCCCCAGCCGGTACTGCCCGGTCGACAGCAGGACCGCCCAGAGGACGTCACCGCCCAGGAAGCTGAGGAGTGCGCCGATCAGGAGCAGCAGCTGCGCCGCGTTCAGCAGCAGGGGCCGCGTGAGGGCCAGGGCGGTCAGCAGCGCCGCCAGCAGCAGGTCGGTGGCCGGGAACGCCAGCGCCAGAATGAGCGCCACGGGCTGCCCTGCGTAACCCTGCGCGGTGGCCTGCCCGGTCAGCGTCCACAGCAGGTGCCCGACCATCAGCGTCATCAGCGCCGTGTCCAGTCCCACCCGGGCCGGACGGTCCGGAGGCGCAGACGTCCGCAGGAGGTGGCGCAGACCCAGCGCGAAACTCAGGGGTGCGGCGAGATAGAGGTAGGCCGCCGGGTGGGGAAAGCCCCGGACACCCAGCGCCGCGAGGACCGTGAACGTCACCTGACCGGCCCCCCAGGCACCCAGGCCCAGCGCCATCCAGGTCCAGAACCACGCCAGGTCAGGGGCACTCCGCCGGGCGCGCTGCCACACGATGACGGCTGCCAGGGCGTACACGGGCCAGTAGAAGAGCGGCGCGGCGCGCTCCCGCCAGCCTTCCGGCGGCGCGCCCAGCAGCGTCCAGAGCACATGCACACCCGTGATGGCCAGGAGCAGGCCCAGCAGGACTCCGCGGCCCGCGCCCGGTGCCTGCAGGTCAGGACCGGACGTGCTGGGCATCCTGCCAGGTCCGTGCCGTCGGCGTGAGGCCGCCTGTGATGCGCGGCGCCGGTCCTGCGCCCCGCGGCCCGGACGGAACGGAACGGCCACCGCACCGGGAGCAGGGCGGGCAGACTGCCGCAGGCCGGCGGGTCCAGGTGAGGCTGCGCGTTAGTGCGGTGGCCACGGTCACTGGCGCGCTCCCGCGGTGCAGGCCACGCAGCGCTCCACCGTGGGTCATCATGGCTCACTCTATCGCCGCAGCGGCAAGCGGGACAATGGCAACTGACCGGACGTCTGAATACCGAGAACCGGACCCTGCGGGCCTGCGGCCGGGACGACAGGGGCCCTCAGCGCCCACCTGATCAGGCACAGCATTTCTAAACGGCAGGTGATGTAGCGGTTTCGTTCGGAGGCGCGGTGGCCCGACCAGCGTGCAGGGTAGGACGCGCGTTCTGGCCGCCTGCACCGGCAGCAGGGGAGGTGCGCCTCAGCCGACCCGGCACCCTCCCCCTCCCCTCACGTCCGTTTCGGTTTGCGGTCGCGCTTGTCGTGGTACATGCGCTCATCCGCCAAGTTCAGCAGCACCGACGGTGACTGGCTCTCGTGACTGAAGGCCAGTCCGGCACTCGCGCCGCACGCCCGCAGTTCCGGGTGGCGCCGCACCCGCGCCGCGGCGTCCTGCACCCACGCCAGAATCTCAGGGGTCTGCGCCGGTTGAACCTCCGGCAGCAGCACCACGAATTCATCGCCACTGGGCCGGAACACCAGGTCATCCGAACGGACGCGCGCGCGGAGTTCGTGTCCGAATTCGCGCAGCAGCCGGTCACCCCAGTCGTGACCGAGGGCGTCATTCACCTCCTTCAGCCCGTCCAGGTCCATCATCAGCACGGCGAAGGCGTGATCGGCTGCGGTGGTCCACGCGTGCAGCGCACGGTCCATCGCGCGGCGGTTCCCGAGCCCGGTGAGGGGGTCGGTCAGGGCCACCTGTTCAAGCTGGCGCAGGGACTCCTGCCGTTCAAACGCCACCCGGACGGTGCGGGCGGCCGCGCCGATCAGCGCCTGATCCCGCGGCGGCCACCCCCGCAGTCCGCCGAAGCGGGTGATGACGAACAGGTACTGCGTGCCGCGCAGCGTGGCCACCGGGATCCACGCGACGCTGCGGAGGCCCGCCTCCACCAGGGCCGCAATGGCGTCCGGCTCCTGCGCGTAGTCCGGCACGTACCGCGCTCCTTCCCCAGCCGTGCGGCGTACGCCGGCCAGCAGCAGCTCCTGATCCGCCGGGCTCAGCTGCCGACGCAGCTGCTCGAGAAGCGCCGTGCGGTCCCAGGCGGTCACTGCCTCGACGCCCTCCCCGCGCAGCAGCAGCACGCTGCCCTGACTCAGTTCCAGGGTCGGGGCCAGGAGCTGTAAGGTCTGCAGCGCGATGTCGAGGGGACCGACGGCACTCTCGGCCAGGGCGAAACGGCCAGGAGCGTCTCGGCGTACGCGGCGTTGTTCTGCGCCTCCTGATGCAGTTCGGCCCGTTCGAGTGCGGCGCTGATGGACCGCGCGGCGGTGTCCAGCAGGACCTGTTCGCGCTCAGTCCACCCCTGCGCCCGGCTGCCGTGGAACGCGCACAGCACCTGCGTAACGTCACCGGTGGAGCGCAGCAGGGGAATGAGGGCCACGCTGCCCACGCCCAGCGCGGCGTAGTCCGGCCGGGCGGACTCGTCCATGTACACCGCCTGACCGTTCAACGTGTCCCAGATGCGCCCTTCTCCCTGCGGCACGCCCCTGCTGAGCTGCGCCCAGATCTCTGGCGGCACCGCACCGGACGTGAGGGTCGGGCGGAACGTGGACCCGTCCCGGACGTACAGCACCAGCCAGGCGAGATCAATCGCTTCCGAGAGCACCTGCAGGGCCCGCTCCGTCACCCCGTCCGGCGTCCGCTCCAGCTCCAGGCTATGCGAGAGCGCCGCCAGAATCCGGATGGCCTGCTCCGTCTCCTTGTGTGCCGACAGGTCCGTGATGGCGGCAATCGTGCCGGCCCACTGGGTGCCGCTCAGGCGGGGCGATCCGGTGATCAGCACGGGCACGGCGCGGCCATCGGCGCGTTTCAACCGGGTCTCGTAGGTGCTCGTTTCTCCCTCCTGACGCTGCGCCCGCACCGATCTGAGACGGTCGTGATCCCCCTCGAACGTCACGTCGAAGGGGGTCCGGCCCAGCAGGTTGTCCGGCGTGTCGTTCAGCAGGCGCGCGTAGGCCGGATTGACATACTCAAAGCGGCCCTGGGTGTCCGTGACCGACAGGCCCTGGCCCACGGTCGTCATGACCTGCAGGGCAAAATCGCGTTCCTGAACGAGTTCATCCTGGACCCGCTGGATCCGCTTCTCCAGGGGTCGGAACACCAGCAGGGTCAGGAACACCAGCAGGGACAGGACGATCACGGGCCGGTACCACGTGAACGTGGCGAGCCTGCGGGAGCGGGAGGCGCTGCTGCGCTCTACGGCGCGCTGGGTTTCCTGGAGCGCCGCCGCGAGCCCACCGGACGCCTGCTGGTCCATCCAGCGGGCGCTGGCCGCCCGTTCTGCCGCTGGTCCGTCCGCCGTGCGGGTCAACTGCGAGGCGACCGTCTGGTACGTGTGTAACTGCGCAGACAGGTTGGAATTGATGTCCGCCGCGTTCCCGCTGCGGGCCAGTCGAGCCAGGAGCCCTGCGGCGCTCTGGCGGCTGCCACTGAGGTCCGTCACGCTGCGCTGAAGCGCGGCGCGCGCCGCACGCTGGACGTCCGGCGCGTCAGCCGCGCTGAGATGCCACGCCTGCCGGGCCATCTGTTCGACCAGCAGCGCCTGGTGACTGATCGCGGTCGACAGCGCCACCTCCTGCTGGATCCGTTTCGTTTCCCGGGTGAGCATCATATTCGACGTCATGCCGACCCCGCCAACGACCGCCAGAACGCCGTATACCACGACACGGAGGTTCGGCGGGCTCGGCCGGCGGGGCATGCGTCATGGTAGTGGATGCATCCTCTCGGCGGCGACCACTCTGTGGATTCTAATGAAAGCTCAAGAGGAGTGGCCCCGGAGTGGGCTCACACGGTCGACCAATCCCACCACGTTGGGGGCCGAGGACGTCACGGCCGACCAGCGCTGGCGGCGCGGCGCTGTGTCTGCGGAGCACGGCGTGCTCTATGGCGTGTAGGCAAAGAGTGGAGGGAACCCTATTCCTCTGAGACATGATGTTCTCGACTCCACGCCTCGATGGCTGTGAGCGTGTCGTCAAAAACCACATCTGTGAACAGAATGCCCGACCACCGTGACTGACCGTCAAAGCAGACTGAAACGCCGTTGTTGGACAAACGCACTACATGGTTATGAGTCCCTGGACCGTCAACGAAATCAAATTCAAGAAGGGCGTGCTGGTCGTCGAAAACCAAGCGACAACGGTCAACGCTTAGCACCGTGACTGTGATGTCTTCGCGCTTGACGTCTTGGTGCAGTTGCCGCAGCTGTATGAGGTCACGGCGGTCACCAAACAGGTGCTCGATAGCGACCACCTGGCCTTCGGGCCGAAGGTTCACGAAAGTCGCTGGCCGCAACGCACCAATCTGAAATAGGCGATCCCCTTCTTTGCGGTCCACAGATGCCAAGACATCAAGACGGGGTATTGAGGGCGCGACGAACGCGCGGTAGTGCACACCCATCGACCAGCGCAACTCTGTCATTGCCTACCATTGTCCCGTAGGTCTTGACCTTTGCCTTCACGTCGTAGGCGCAGGGCACCCCCACGACTGGGCGGATGGGGACGTGACTCGGGTGCAGCAGGAAGCGGAAATGGGCCACGCGATCCTGCGCGTGGTCTGAACTGTGCTGGTGCGCGGCAGGGGCGTGCATACCGCAGTCCACCGAGGCCCGCCGGACCGCGCGTCGGGACGAAGACTGCCTGTTCCGTGATCCGTGTGCAGGGGCCGACGGATCACACCTGAATGTCAGTCAGGCCCTGTGGACGCTCAGCGAAGCGCTCGTATCGTAGGGGCGTCACGTCAATGAACGGCGTTTCTCCCACGGCTTCCTGCGCGATTACCCGCGCGACCGCTGCGGCGTGCATCACGCCATGCCCGGAGAACCCGCAGGCGTTCAGCCACCCCTCGGCCCCCGGCATGCGGCCCACGATGGCCTGATGGTCCGGCGTGACCTCGTAGTACCCCCACCAGCTGGCCTGCCGGTCAAGTGTGGCCGCCTCCAGCCACGGGAAGCGGGCCATGGCGGCTTCCAGGGTGGGTTCCAGCCACGTCCAGTTCAGGCCTTCCCGCCAGCCCACGTCTGCGGCGTCCGCCCGGCCCAGGATCAGGCGTTCGCCCTCGGAGCGCAGCCACACGCCGCTGCCCAGGTCGAAGATCATCGGCAGCGGCCGCGGGAGGTGCAGTGGGCCCGTGGCGTACACCATGCGCCGCGCGGGCCTCACGGGAATCTCCAGTCCGGCCAGCGCGCCAACCTCGCCGGACCACGCGCCGCTTGCATTGACGATCAGGGGCGCCTCGACCGACCTAGCCCGGGTGTCCAGCTGCCACACGCCGCCCGCGTGGCGGATGCCGATCACCGCGGTATCCAGCCTGAACTGCGCCCCGGCCTTCCGGGCGCGCTGCACGTAGGCCATCGTCAGGCCGTGGGCGTCCACGTGGCCGTCCGTGGCGCAGAACGTGCAGCCGCCCAGGCCGTCCGGGACGAACCCGGCGTGCACCTGCGCCTCCTCGGGCGTCAGTACCTCGGTCGGCACGCCCAGCCGGTGTTGCAGCGTCACGCCCTGCTGGTGGGCCGGCCACTGCGCGTCCGGGACGAGCAGCAGGTACCCGCCCGCGCGGTAGCCGGAGTCCGGCATCCCCGCGTACTCCTCGATGCTGAACTTCGACAGGAGGATGTTCGTTTCGGTCGTGAACTGCGCGCGCACCCCCGCGGCACTCTTCCCGGTGGAGCCGCCCGCGGGACTGGCCTGCTCCAGCACCACGGTCCGCAGGCCCCGCTGCGCGAGGCGCCACGCGCAGGCCGCGCCGATAATGCCCGCCCCGATGACGGCCACGTCCCACGAGGCGCGCTCACTCACGCGGGGTCCGCCTCGATCACCGGGAAGCCGGACACGGGGAAGGTATCCACGTTTGCGGAGCGCTGCTGCACCAGAACGCCGCCATCCACCGAGATGAACTGACCGGTGATGTACGCCGCGTCATCCGACGCGAGGAACAACGCTGCGCCCGTCATGTCCTCCGCCACGCCGTAGCGGCCCAGCGGCACGGTCTGCTCCCGCACGCGCAGGTCCGCCTCGGTCAGGCCGTACGTGTTGATGAAGCCCGGCACCACCCCGTTCACGCGAATGCCGTATGGCGCGAGGTCCAGCGCCATGGCGCGCGTCATGGCCTCGATGCCGCCCTTGGTCGCGTCGTACGCGACGTTCCCGCGGTGCGCGCGGGTCGCGCCGCCCGAGGAGGTGCTGATGATCACGCCCCGGCGCCGCCGGGCCATGACGCGCGCGGCGCGGTGCGAACACAGGAACACGCTCCTGAGGTTCACCTGAATGATCCGGTCCCACCAGCCCTCATCCGCCTCCAGGAAGTGCCGGGTGGTGTCGATCAGGCCCGCGTTGTTGTACAGCACGTCCACGGGCCCGAAGGTCTCCTCGGTTCGCGTGAACATGGCGTCCACCTGGGCGGCGTCCGAAACGTCAGCTGGCACAGCCAGGGCCCGGCCGCCCGACGCCCCGATGCTGGCCACCACCGACTGCACGGCCTCAGCCTTCACGTCATTGACCGCGACCAGGGCACCTTCGCGGGCGAACCGTTCCGCCACGGCGCGGCCGATCCCGCCGCCCGCCCCCGTTACCAGAACGACGCGACCTTCAAAACGCTGGGCATTACTGTGTGTCATGACATCTCCTTGAACGGCAGGTGGACCTGGACGGAGGGGTGGCTCAGGCTGAACCGGGTCGTTCGGCGCCGCCTGTGGCTTCAGTGCTGCGGGCGACCTGAGGTGCTGCCCGGGTGGTCCGGTGCCCTCAATTGTCCCCGGTGTGCCCGCAGGTGTCTTGACTGTTTCGCCAGTCTTCACTGCGGAAATCGGCACAGCTCAGTATGGCGATCACGGGACCACAGGGAGGGCCGCCCCGCGAGCCGCCGACCCTCTGGCCGCGGCGGCAGGTGGGCAGGACCCGGCTCGGCAGGCCCTCCGCCTGTGCTGAATTCCGCAGCCTGGCGGGCCGGATCCCTCAAGACACCCCCGCTGGCGGGTGAAAGAATGCCCGCAGGCCGACGGGACGCATAGCCGACCGGACAGCCCCACACCGACCCTGCTGTCCCCCCTTCGCCTCACAGGAGCCGCCATGCCTCACGCCCTGATCGTCCACGCTCACCCGGAGCCCGACTCCTTCTGCTCCGCCCAGATGCGGGAAGCCGCGCGGGCCCTCCAGGCGCAGGGCTACACGGTCGAGATCAGCGACCTCTACGCCATGAACTGGAACCCGGCCCTCGGCCCGGACGACTTCAAGCACGAGCTGACCGGGCATTTCAAGCCGCAGGCCGAGCAGATCAGGGCCGTCCAGCAGGGCACCTTCGCGCCGGACGTGGCCACCGAGATCGAGAAGGTCCTGCGGGCCGACCTGCTGGTGTTCTCCTTCCCGATGTGGTGGTTCTCGCTGCCCGCCCTCCTGAAAGGCTGGGTGGACCGCGTCTTCGCGATGGGCGTCGCGTACGGTGGCCGCGTCGGCCGCTTCGAGACGGGCGGCTTCCGGGGCCGGCGCGCCCTGCTGCTCTTCACCACCGGCAGCACGGAGGACATGTTCGGCCCGGGCGCGCGGGACGGCGAGATGGACGTCATCCTGTTTCACATCCAGCACGGCATGTTCCACTTCGTCGGGTATACCGTGCTGGCGCCCATCGTGAGTTTCAGTCCGGTCCGTCACACTCCGGAGGAACGCGGCGCGCAGCTCCGGCAGGTGCACGAGGCCTTCTCGACCCTGAACGGCCGGCCTGTCCTGACCTGGACGACGGGGTCCGCGGCGCCCACCCCCTGAACGCCACCCGTCCGGTCAGACTGCGGCGGGTGACAGGCCTGTCGCCGCGCCTGCCTATGCGCCCGGCGCGCTGTGGCACAGTGAACGCATGGACGACCCCAGGGAGTGGCTGCGCCCCGCGCCCGATGGCAGCTGGCCGCTGGAGGCCCTGCTGGACGGCGCGCCCGACCTGATCTTCTTCGTCAAGGACCTCCACGGGCGGTACGTCAGCGTCAACGACACCTTGCGTCGCCGCAGCGGCGCCCCGCACAAACAGGCCGTGCTGGGCCGCACCGCTGCCGAGGTCTTCACCGGCGACCCCGGGCGCCGGTTCAACGAGCAGGACGTGCAGGCCGTGCGCGACGGCCGGGAACTCCGGGACGTTCTGGAAATGTACTTCGGTCCGCAGGGCGAACCGAACTGGTGCCTGACGCACAAGATTCCCCTGCACGACAGCGCCGGGAACGTGGTGGGCCTGATCGGCATGTCCCGCGACGTGCCCGCAGGCATCGAGCGGCACGAGGACTTCGCGCGGGTCGCGCAGGCCCTGCGGTACATGCACGGGCATTTCGGCCAGCCGCTCCGCATGCCGGCCCTGGCGGCGCGCGCCGGTCTATCAGCGGACAGTTTCGAGCGGCTGATGCGCCGCGTGTGCCACATGACGCCCCAGCAGGTGCTGATCAGGATCCGGCTGGACGCCGCGCTGCGCCTGCTGCGCGACCCGGCCCACTCCATCTCCGACATCGCGCACACCTGCGGCTACAGCGACCACAGCGCCTTCACCCGAAAATTCCGCGCCGTCACCGGAATCAGCCCGCAACGCTACCGGGAACGGATGCTCAAGCCCCAGCCGCCTCCAGGGTCTGGTGGGGCAGACACGGACGACCGCCCGGGCGTCCCGGCTGCGCCTCCCTGAGTTCAAACAGGCGAGCCCGCGCGGCAGACCCGGACCGCAGGGCCCGACGGACACACCTGACTCCGTGCGTGCGGAAAGACGGTCACAATGGACCGGCTTCAGGCGTGGCCACACTGACCCGGCAGCATCCGGCGCGCTCTGTGACGGCGGAGGCCGGGTGCTGGTTTCGCGGGGTGCCTGCCAGTCAGCTCGTCGGTGCTGGTGCAGTGTCAAGGCGTTGACAGTGGGCGGCCCGTCTGCCGATGGGTGGGTGATCTCACCACCGTGCCAACACTTAGACCATGTGCCCGGGAGGGCCTTCTCCCTGCGCCTCTGTCCGGCGGTGGCTGAGAGTCAAGCAGGGCTGAGCCGCCTCAGGGCTGTACCTGATCCCTGACCATCAGAACACGGCAGCGGGCAGCGTCTGCGGTGAGGTCAGCGTGTAATCCCGCACGGTGCCGTCGGTGTTCACGCTGTTGATGGTCTGCACCACCGCGTTCCAGCCGGGCTTCAGGTTCAGGTTGGCCTTGATGACGTACGTGGGGCAGGCCAGCGTTCCGGTGACAGTGAAGGCCGTAGAGGCGTAAAAACGCTGGATGAAGTAATCGCCCGCTTTCGTGGTTCCGGTGAAGCCGGGGTTGTTCTGCACGAGTCCTCGGGTGATCACGGTGTTGGTGGTCGCGTTGTCCAGCAGGTAGTACTTGAAGCCGTAGTGCGTTGCGGACGCGACGCTCTGCGTGAAGAAGCCCGTGCAGCCTTCCCGGGGTGTCGTCTGGAACCGCACCATGTACGGGGCGACCTGCGCGCCGGTGGGGAGGGACAGCGTGAAGCGGCCCTGACCGTCAACAGCGGCCGTACTCAGGGTGACAGCGTCTGCGACGTCAGCCGTGGGGTAGGCGACCACGCTGATGCGCCCCTGGGTGCCGGCGCTCCAACCGACGATCTGATCCGTGATGACGTTGGCGGTCACGGCCGGGTCAGGGGTGGCCGGCGGGTCGACCTGCACCTGCGTCCCGCCCGTACAGGCCGCCAGCAGGAGGGGAAGAGTCACGACAGCGGCGCAGAGAGAAGATTTCACGCATGTCAGCATAGGGGCACTCTGCCAGAGGCGCCTGCTGGATGTGACCGGGCCCAGACCACGCCCCCAGAGGGGGGAACGCCGTCTGGCATCAGTGCCCAGAACCACGGACGCTCCAGCTTCGAGTCGTCCGTGGGCCTGATCAGGCTCGTGACGTGCTGATCAAGGAGGCGGCCAGCCAGTGGACGGAAACTGACCTCCACACGGAACGGCCCTCCCAACGCATGACCTGCGGCCTCACCCTGGTCAACTTCGTTCACGGCCGATCACGCGGTCCTGTACGCTGGGCGCATCCTGCTCAACCTCGGAGGTTCCCATGAAACAGACAGATCGCGCCGCTTCCCCTGTGCCGTTCATTCCCGTCACCTGGAACCGTTCCTGAAGCAGCTGAGCGCCAGCCGGGTGACCTGCTCCTGAGGTCACACTTTCATGACATACATCACCGAATCACCCACGCTGGACACCCTGCCCGACATTTACGCCCTTCATGCTGACCTGGCCGAGCGAAACCGCCTGTTGTCCGTTCTACGTGAGAACCTGGCTGCGGGCCGCAATCGCCTGGAGAATCTGCTGATCCTCCGCTCGGACCGTGGCATCGAGGGCACCGCCTTGGTATCTCCCGCGGTGCAGGTGCCCTATTTCCCTCGCCTGCGCCCGGATGTCACCGAAGAGGCCATGACCCTCCTGGCGCGCACCCTGCGGGACCGGGCCGAGTCGGAGCGGCGGCTGATCCTGCAAAACGACCTCGCGCCGCTGCACCGTGAGGCGGTCGAAGCGGCCGGCTGGCAGTACAGCAGCACGGAAGTCGCGTACGACACGGACCTGACCGCCCGGACGTACGCGCTCGACCCACGCGCGCAGGAGGGCGACGAATCAATGTTGCTTCGGCCCGACGTGCAGGCTCTCATTCACGCGCTCGGAAGCCAGCTCCAGCAGTTCAGCGGCGGATTCCGCGACGGGTGGACGGTGGTGGCCCTGCCCGGTGATGAGGTCGGGGAGCCCCTCCTGGCGCTCGGCGCGTACGGTCCAGCCAAACCAGGGTACGGGGGCGTGGACATGATCGGCGTCCACCCGCAGGCGCGCGGTCAGGGCCTCGGCACGCGGCTGAACGCCCACCTGCTGGCGCGCCTTGCGGAACGGTTCACCCAGCATGGCGGGCTGACCTCGGCGGACAATCACGCGATGCGCCGAATTCTCCAGAAGAATGGGAGCCGCCACACCGCCACCCAGATGTACTTCCAGTAGAACGCCCAATTGGAGAGGCAGGCTGAATCCTGGCCCTGACGGCGGATGGACGCGCGCCGAATGGGCCATCCGACCAGAGGCCAGAGGCCGGACTGGGGACGCTCGGTGGAGGGGCGCCCCCTGCCGGGCGTCTCCTGAGTGGTGATTGTGCGTCGGCGGCGTACCGCCTGGGCTGGCCGTCAGGCGGACCCGCGATGAGAACGGCGCTCTGGCCGCCGATTCATGACCGGACCGAATAGCCTTCAGATTGAAACTGTGAATTTGTCGGAAGACCGGGTGGCTTCTGTGCCGGGAGTCAGTTCATGCTGCGCCGCCCGGCTCATCCTGGCCTGTTGGGAAGAGCCGGTAGACGCCTAAGGATTCAGCGGCCCACACGTTGCAACATTCTCCTGGACCTGCTCAGCTAATGAACGGCGTGGTCAGCTCCGAGGTCCAGGATCGTCCTGATGTTCTGTCACGCGACTCCAGGCTGGTCACGCCTATGTTGAAGTTGATGGCATAAAGACGACCGTAAGACGAGCAGCTTTACTGTAAGCGTGTGACCTCGGCTGCTTCCTCTGACCTTCAGCCGAATGACGCGCGGCTCCGTGAGCTTCTGGCTGTGGCCGATCCGATGGTCGTGTCGGACGCGGTGCAGGCCGAGTCACTCCTGCGTGAAGCCTACGCTCTGGCCCTGCACGTGGGTGACGTACGCTCGCAGGCGCTCGCCCTGACACTGCTGGGCGCCACGTTCTATTTCCGCTCGCAGTACCACCAGGCTCTGGCCGTGCTGACCCAGGCGCAGGAAGCGGCGGACCTCGCGCAGGACAGCGCTCTCCAGTCGCGGGTGGCGAACAACATGGGCATCTGCGCCGTGGCGCTGGGCCGGTACGCGGACGGTATCCACTGGTACCAGCGCAGCCTGGACGTCGCGCAGGCGCATGGGGATGATGCGGGCCGGGCCCGCACGCTGAGCAACGTGGGCCTCATTCACGTGGAACTGGGCGACTACGAGCTTGCACTCGAAATCTTCGAGCAGGTCATGAGCCTGACGCATTCCGCTGAGGAGCGCCACTCTCCGAGCATGTCCTCCAACGCCATCAACATGGTGTACTCGTACTACCACGTGGGCAAACCGCAGGAGGCGCTCTCACTGGCGCTGGAGCACCTGCCGGTGGTGCAGGCCCTGGGCATCCGGCAGCATGAGGTGGTGCTGCGCGCCTGGATGGTGCCCTGCCTGGTCGCGACCGGTCAGACGGCCGAAGCGGCGCGGCAGGCCGAGGCCCTGCTGCCCCTCGCGGAGCAGGTGAACGATCACGAGCAGCTCGCCAACGTCCGGATGTTCTATGGACAGGCGCTGGCTCAGATGGGGCAGCTGGACGCCGCGTACGAGCAGCTGCAACTGGCGCTCGGGGAGGCCCGCCGCCACGAGATCCGCACGCCTGAACGCCTGGCGCTGCTGCACCTCAGTCGCGTGCACGCCGACCGGGGCGAGTGGCAGCAGGCGTACGAAACACTCCAGTCGCACGAGGAACTCAGCCGGTCCCTGCAGGCGCAGACGGTCGAGCGCAAAGCGAAGGTGCTGAGCGCGCAGATGCAACTTGAAATTCTGCGCCGTGAAGCAGAAGTGGAGCGCCGCCGCAACACCGAGCTGACGCAGGCCAACGTGGCCTTGCAGGCCGCTCAGGACACGCTGCAGTACCGCGCGACACACGACGCCCTGACCGGCCTGGTCAACCGGGCGCACTTCCAGGCGGAGGTGGCGCAGGCGCTGGATGCGGAGGAGTCCACCCGGTTCGGGATTCTGTTTCTCGATCTGGACCGCTTCAAGGAAGTCAACGATACGCTGGGCCACGACGTCGGGGATGAACTACTCCAGGCTGTCGCCCGGCGCCTGACGCAGTCGGTCCGCGCCGGTGACCTGGTGGCGCGCATGGGCGGCGACGAGTTCACGGTGATCCTCCGGAACCTGCGCAGCGATCAGGACATCGACCGTGTCGCCCAGAAAATTCTCAACCAGTTGGTTCAGCCCGTTCAGGTCAAGGGCCACACCCTGCACGTGACGGCCTCCATCGGTGCCGCCGTCGCCCCGCGCGACGGGCAGGACGTCACCACCCTCCAGCGGCACGCCGACATCGCCATGTACCGCGCCAAGCAGGCAGGCAAGAACGGCGTGCGCCTCTACCACCCGGCCATGGGTGAGGCCGCGGCTGAACGCGTGGACCTGGAACGCGACCTCCGGCAGGCTCTGGACGGCCAGCAGTTCACCCTGTATTACCAGGGCCAGTTTGATGGCGCCACCGGCGCGCTTCAGGGTTTTGAGGCGCTGGTCCGCTGGCAGCATGCCACCCAGGGCCTGCTTCTGCCGGGCAAGTTCATCGGCATGGCTGAGGAGACGCAGCTGATTCTGCCGCTCGGCGCGTGGGTGCTGCAGGAAGCCTGCCGGCAGGCCGCCGCGTGGCACGCCGTTACTCCGGGGCTGACCATCAGCGTGAACGTCAGCGCGGTGCAATTCGAGCATCCGGGCTTCAGCGCAGCCGTGCGTGAGGCCCTGGAACGCTCTGGCCTCCCACCCGGGTGCCTGATTCTGGAACTGACGGAAAGTGCCGTGCTGCGCGATCCGGCGGCGGCGGCGGCGCAGCTGACGCACCTTAAGCGCCTTGGCGTCCGCGTGGCGCTGGATGATTTCGGAACGGGGCAGAGCAGCCTCAGCCTGCTCCACAGCCTGCCCATCGACGAGCTGAAGATTGACCGGTCTTTCGTTCAGTCCGCGAACCGCGTGCTGCTGGAAGTCATGCTGCACCTCGCGCAGGGCCTGAACCTGCGGGTGGTTGCCGAAGGCGTGGAAACTGCGGATCAGCAGGCGCTGCTGCGGACGCTGGGTTGCGACAGCCTGCAGGGGTACCTCCTGGCGCGTCCAGGGCCAGCGGAGGACGCGCGGTCCCTGCTGACCCTGTAGTAGTGCGGGGCGTGCGGGGCGACGTCTTGAAGGCGCAGGGCATAACCGACTGGATCGTAACGGGCCCATAAGCTCCGAACCGATTCGGGGCCCGTCAGGTCTGGTGGCCTGGGTGAGCAACATCGCTGTGCCGGAGACGGCCGCCCGTCCGCGTTGCACGACGGCCCGTGACCGCTTCAGGTGACCTTCACCCAATTCGAGCATCGTTCCTCACCGGTGCGTGGGCGCTCGTCACGGCGTTGACACGCCCCACTTCGGCGCGCGCGGCAGAGTGGAACGGTTCCGCCAGCGCGGCGGACACGTTGACAGGGGACGCACCCGAGGAGGGACTGAAATCCCGCAAGGCAACAATGGAAACGGTGGAAACTACGGGAACGGAAGCGGCAATGAGGGTCGCGGGTTCGCTGGTATGGACCCGGAACGTCAGCGCGAAATCGCTTCGGAAGGCGGCCGGGCCGCCCAGGAGAGCGGGAGCGCCCACCAGCTCACGCAGGAAGAAGCCAGCGAAGGCGGCCGCGCCGCACACGAAAGTGGGAACGCCCACGAGTTCACCAGTGAAGAAGCCCGCGAGGCAGGCCGGAAGGGGGGCGAGGCGTCCCACAGCGGAGGCAACCAGGGCGGCAGCGGGAGCCAACGTGGAGGCTCTAGTGAGCAGCACGCCGAAGCAGGGCGTCAGAGTCACAAGAACGACTAAGCAGTAGAGCGCGCGCCGGAGCAGTCAGCCCGGAGGGACGGGAGCACGGCGCGCGGTGAAGGGAGGCGTCCACCTTCTGAAAAACGGGCGCGCGAGCGGGTAAGACGAGGACCAGACGCCGGTGCAAGTCCGGACACCCGCACCCCAAGGGGCGTCAGGAAGGCGCCCCGTTTTCGGTCAGCAGGACCATGGAGGCAGCGCCGCGCTTTAAGGCAGCTCAAGCGGCGCTGCGATTCAGGCCAACCGGCGTGCCCTCTGCGGCCAGGCCATTGAGGATCCAGTTGTCGTGCTGCAGGTCACGTCTGTGATCAGTCCGGTTTCTCCTCCGTGAGGTCTACCCGGGTGGACCACTGAAGTGGCGTGCTGAACGGGTTGAGCAGCGGGTCCACCGTCATCTCCCGCGCCGTGCGGTTCCCCTGCGTGCTGCTGGCCAGGCGGGCCAGATCCGCTTTGGGTGTCCGGTCCTCGTACAGCAGGCCATTCTTCTCCTGGAACGTATCGGTCAGTTGCGTGTAGCAGAAACCGGACAGGCCGTGACAGTCGTAGATGGCGGCCATCAGGTCCGCGTAGTCGTTCTGAAAGTCCTGCTCGCTGCGGGACTGACTGTAGCCCCAGCCGACCTGCTGGTCCGGAATGTACGCAATCCCGCCGAACTCGGACAGCATGACCGGCTGCTCGGCCGGCTGGAACCCACTCAGCGTCAGGAACCGGTCCGCGGGCTGCTGAAGGGACAGGGTGGCGCGGGTCATGTCCAGGCTGCCGTACCTCTGCCGGAGGGCGGCCGTGTCGTACGCGTAATCATGAATGGTCAGGATGTCGGTGGCCACGTGCTCCCACCCGTCATTCCCGATCACGGGCCGCGACGGGTCCAGCGTCTTCGTCAGGGCGTACAGCGCCCGCACGTAGTCCCGGTGCGAGGGATTGGTGGGCAGGTCCGGCACGCCCCAGGACTCGTTCAGCGGCACCCACGCCACAATGCACGGGTGGGACCGGTCGCGGGCCACGACCTCCTGCCACTCCCGGGTGAGGCGCTCAACGGCCTGCGGCGTGAACCGGTAGGCGCTGGGCATCTCCTCCCACACGAGCACGCCCATCACGTCGCACCAGTACAGCCAGCGCGGCTGCTCGATCTTCTGGTGCTTGCGCACCCCGTTGAAGCCGAGCTGACGCGTGAGTTCCACGTCGCGCCGCAACTCCGCGTCGGTGGCGGTCATCAGGCCCTCAGGCCAGTAGCCCTGATCCAGCACCATCTTCAGGTAGTACGGGCGGCCGTTGAGCAGGAACCGGTTCCCGGCCACCTGGACGGACCGGAGCGCGGCGTAACTGTAGACCCGGTCCACGACCTCCGTGTCCCGCATCAGTTCCAGGCAGGCGTTCAGCAGCTGAGGATGCCGGGGACTCCAGAGGAGCTCGTTGCGGAAGTCATCAATGCCAGGATCGGACAGCGCAATCTGCCGGTGCACTTCCAGGCTGTGCAGGGCGTACCGGTCATCGACCAGCAGCGCCTCATCCCGCCACAGCCGCACGCGCAGGGCCAGGCCGGGCGTGACCGCCCCTTCCAGGTGCAGGTGAAGGCCCAGCTGCCACTGGTCCATGTCACTGGACCACGTCAGCAGGCCAATGGAGGTGTCCGGCACGGCCTCCAGCCACACGGTCTGCCAGATGCCGGTGGTCCGGGGGTACCAGATGGAATGCGGTTCACGCTGCCAGTCCTGCTTCCCACGGGGCTTGGCCAGGTCATGCGGATTGTCCTGCGCGCGCACGACCACCTCGACCGTTTCACTCCTGGTGGCGTGACGGGTAATGTCCGCTGTGAACGGCGTGTGGCCCCCTTCGTGCGTCGCGACGAGGTGACCATCCACCCAGACGGTCGCCCGGTAGTCCACAGCTCCGAAGTGCAGCAGCAGCCGTCCCTGGCGTTCCTCGGGTGTGAGGTCAATGCGTCGGGAGTACCAGACGGCCGCGTGGAACTGCTGATCGTGAATGCCGCTACGTGGACTTTCCGGGGCGTACGGCACCCGGATCTCACGGTCGAACGCGACCTCATCTGGATGCTCCCAGGCGTCCGCGTCATCAAAGGAGAAGCGCCAGGGACCGCTGAGGTCGCGCCAGTTGTCGCGTTCCAGAAGTGGGGTGGGATGGCTGCTGTGACGCACACGACCTCCAGGGTAGGACCGGGGGAGGGGCCGCACGTGCGGCGTGGGTGTGTTGAGGACGCGCGGGGGCTGTACCGGCGTGCGCCTGCTGTCTCTGCACGCGCGCCTCTGAACTGACCGTGAGGTGCGGTGGGCCGCGTGGGTCAAGGGAAGCACGTGTCACCGGAGGTGAGTGGGCCACTGGTCAATCCGGCCGTTTGGCTCAGTGGTTGGCCGAGGGACGTAACGCGTCCTCGGGACTGACGTTCAACTCTAGATCAGATGGGTTGTGGTGACGTTGGGTGAGGGTTCACGCGCTTCCACTACCACCGGAGCTTTACCTCAAATGAACTTCATCTGACCCGGTCCACGCTGAGTGTCCGGTCAAGCGGCACACTTGAATGAGCCCCGAATCCACCCCCACCGGTGGTTTCACGGGGGACCGGGGCAGAACTGCGGCGCAGGGAGCCTGACGTCCGGCGGACAGGAGAGGGGAGACGACGTCTGACCCTGTCCAAGCTGAAGAGGATGGGCTGGGAGCTTCTTCTGCCTGAGCTGGGAAGGGGCCGCAGCGTGACCTGCGGGCGACGACTGCGTCAGGGGCGTGCCGTGGGGGTAAAGATTGGCTGGGAACACAACCAATCCAGACCTGACGCTGACCGCGCTGAGCCTGGCGCACGGGGCTGGTCCCCAAAAGGGTGAAATGGGCAGGTCCCCGGCGCTGGTCACAGCCGGGGCCTGTCTGGGTGCGTTCTGCTTATCTGGGCCGCAGTTCCAGGAAGTATTTGTTCTGCGCGCTGTTGCTGACCGTGCCGGTGTACGGGGCCTCGCCGCCTGTGGGGTTCAGGTGTGAGTAGGCGCCGACCTGCAGATAGTACGTGCCGGTGCTGGGCAGCGTCATGGACAGGATGTTGGTGGTGATATTGGGCTTGAGGGGTTTTCCGAGGGTGTCTTTGAGGGTCACGCCGGCCGCGTCCCGGATGTACACGGTGCCCCACAGGGCGCCCAGGGGTTCATTGTCGTGCAGGACAATGTCGAGTTTCTGTCCGAGGCCACCCTCAGTGGCCCCAGCGGGACGGACTTCGACCTGTACCTGCAGAAGTACAACGGCAGCACGTGGGCGGACGTCGCCGCCAGCGAGAATGGCACCAGCAGTGAAAGCATCAACTACGCGGCAGCGAGTGGCACGTACCGCTGGGAGGTCTACGCTTACAGCGGCAGCGGCTCTTACACACTCACCGAAACCCGGTAGTCCCAATCCCAATGGATTCGTAAGGGGTGACCAACAGGTCGGGCACCTTGATGGACTCCAGCTCATCTGGCGCAGCAGGCTGATCAAAGAGTCTGCTGCCCTGTTTCATGACAGCCAGGCAGGAGAATGGCCACCTAATGTCGCACTTCACGGCAGTCACGTGAACGGTGAGCAGGGAGTCAGTTCCTGCTCAGTGGTTCTGCACTGCTCTCCCAACCAGGACCGACCGCCTGCGGGTAAGACTTCCGCGTGGAAGGAGGTCTACCCTGAGTGCAGGATCATCGCGCTGGGCACGTCGAGGAATCAGATCCCAGTGAACAACTGAGAGGCCAGTGCGGGTCCTGGCGTGAAGACAAGCGCGATGTTCAGGTGAGGCCGAACATTCGGTTGAGATGGTCGCAACTGGCAGACTGCTGAGCTCTGGCGTCACCACGCTGGCCTCGGCTGTTCGTCTGCCTGACACGGCTCGAGAAACCGAACGGGCTGCCTAGCGAGTTTCAGCCTTCCAAATGGGACGTTTGAAGCTCGACAGCATAAGACCTGAACAGATGTACACCTGAGAAGTGAATACACGTTCATGGAATTCTTAGAGAGCCCCTGATTCACCGCTCACCTCTCATCATGACTTTGACACGCAACAGCCTCCACCAGCCGACAGAGTGAACCTGTTGCGACCCAAAGGCGCACAAACCATCTGCAAGGAGGTGCCTGCGTGACCAAAGAAAAGGATGGAAATCACCAGAGGAGCGAGCGGGGTTTTGCGGGCATGGATCCAGCACGTCGACGAGAGATTGCTTCCCAGGGTGGCCGGGCTGCACATGCCAGCGGCCACGCCCACCAGTTCACGAGTGAAGAGGCCCGCGAAGCAGGCCGGAAGGGAGGACGCGCACCCCGCAAGACAGGAACGGCTGCCTCACGGACGACGGAGGCACAGCAGCAAGGCCACCGAGCTGGAGACTAAAGTAGACCGGCCATCGGTGCACCTGAGATGCCCTGTGCTCCCAGTCAACAGGTCCACTGGCGCTGTCAGCACAAAGATGGGCTTCAAGTCCGGCCTCCGGGTGGCTGTTCAGGGCAGGTCAGGAGATTGAGCTTCTTCAGACTGGCGGCGCTCGCCGCACAGTGAAGAAATTTGGGGTAGTGCTGCGCGTAAGTCTGCCTCGGGCAGGCTGTCCGTTATGGGCACCAGAACCACCAGCAGGTCCACACGCTCAAGACATGCACAGCCGTTCCATGACCGCCGCGCTGGTCGGAGTGCTGGTGGCGCCACACGCTAGTCCTGGCGTTTGGCGGGCCCGTTAGGCCAGCCTACAGGCGTGCCTTGACGTTCTGGGTGGTCTCAGGGACCTGGACGGGCGCACACTCATCCCATCCAGCGTGCGCGTGCATGACGGGGCAATCACCGCGCAGATTCTGGCCGTCCACTCGTCATGGGCTGGATTCAACCAGGGCGAGCGCGTCATGCTGTCGTGCACGGTGCGGGGTTCGCAGGTGCGGGTTCACGCTGACAGGCGCTGACATGGTCCCCCAGGAGTGGACGCGGTGAGGTGCACTGACTGGAGCGGTACCGCCCGCTGTCAGAGCCGCAATTTCACACTGCGCAGTGGCTGAGGCCAGAGACTTAATTAAAGTGAAACTGCCCGTCAGTCCTGGTCAACGGCTCCGCAAATGTGTGTCAGAACGTCACGCGCTGGGAGGACTGTCAGCGGTGGCCGTTCAGGAGGCGCGCGGCGTAGGTCGTGCGGCCTGGCCCCGCTGGGGTGTCCTGCCGCTCAATCAGGGAGAAGACGCCGGTCTCTGACTGCACGGTCAGAGGCAACGCGGCGGCGACCACTTCGGGAACGTCACGGAGTTCCAGTAGTAAGGACGTGTCGCCCTGCCAGGTGGTCGAAACGACGCTGTGGGGCGGGAGAATGACTGGTTCCTCAAAGGTGACGTTCACGGTGAGGTGCAGGGTGGTCGCCAGGCGCTGGAGGTCCGCCACGCTGTGTCCGGTATAGAAGGGATTGGCGAGCCGGGCAAGGTCGGCGTCTCCGAGGCCAGCGCGCCGGGCCACCTCGCGGTAGCTGAGCCGGCTGTGATCGATGGCCCGCGCGACCTGCAGGCTGACCGGGTTGAGGGGCGCAGGCGTCACGAACTGCACCTCCACGTCCCGGTCGTCGTAGGCGGCACGCACGGGGGGTGGGAGATCCTGGAAGCCCATGTAGACCGGGCGCGGCACGGGTGCGCCACTGGTCATCAGGTGCAGGGCCACGGCCTGCTCGAGCGTGGACGCCAGATCGGTTGCAGGGGTGTTGGCCAGGACCGTGAGATCCGGGATGAGGCCGGCGGCGCCGCTGGGCGTCTGGGTGATCAGCGCCAGGTACGTTGGGAAGGGCGCGCCTGGGCGAGTGGCGGGAACGTGGCCCTGCCGCCGCTCCTGCACGGCGGCGAGTTGTGCGGGGTCGCACACGTGCGACGGGTCTCCGGAAAGGGTGATGACGCTGCCGTCCGGGTGGCGCCAGTGCCGGTGGGACAGGCCGATCCTGGCCGCGTAGGTCCAACCTTGCGCGGCCAGGATCGCTTCAAGCTGCCTGATTTTGATGGGTTCGTTCACCGCCCCGCATGGTAGCAGCGGTACGCCAACCTTCAGTTCACTGCGCGACGTTTATGCGGACTGGGGGTGTGGCTGCGGGCCGCGCCGAGTGGCGACGCGGAGGTCAGAAGGCGGGAACGACGGCTCCCTTGTAGGTGTTCAGGATGAAGGTGCGGGTGGCGGGGCTGCGCAGCGCGGCCACGAGCTTCAGGTAGTCGGGGTTTTTCAGCATGGCGGGTTTGACGGCCAGCAGGTTCGCGTAGGGACTGCTGGCGCCTTCCAGCGTCAGGGCGTCTTTGAGTGGGTTGAGTCCGGCGTCCAGCGCGTAGTTGGTGTTGATGATGGCGGCGTCCACGTCCGCCAGCGTGCGGGGAAGCTGCGCGGCGTCCAGCTCGCGGAACTTCAGGCGTTTGACGTTGCTGTTGATGTCCAGGACGGTGGCTGTCGTGCCCGCGCCTGCCTTGAGGCGGATCAGACCGGCGCGTTCCAGTAGTTTCAGGGCGCGGCCACTGTTGCTGGGGTCGTTTGGGATGGCGATGGTCGCGCCCGTCTTCAGCTCCCGCAGGGTCTTCACGCGGCGGGAGTACAGACCCATGGGTTCGACGTGCACGGTCGCGCCCGCCACGAGGCCCAGGGGGCGGTCTTTCTGGAACGCGCTCAGGTAGGGAGCGTGCTGGAAGAAATTCACGTCAATGCTGCCATCGGCGAGGGCCAGGTTTGGCTGCACGTAGTCGTTGAATTCGCGGATGATCAGCGTGACGCCCTGCCTGGCCAGGATCGGCTTGACGAAGTTGAGGATGTCCGCGTGAGGGACGGGGCTGGCACCAACCCGGAGGGTGCCGGCAGCAGCGGTCGTGGTGAGCAGCAGGGCGGACAGAAGCAGTGGGGTACGCATGGTCAGGTCTCCTTGAGGTAGGACCGAGGTTGGAAAGTCTGGGACACGCTCTTGCGGTCGCTCGGCGCGGCAGCGCCAGCAGCGAGCAGGAGCGGACGCCCAGGTGGGTGGCGGATGGTCAGCGGTGGTCGCTGCGGGCCGCGGCGCGGTCGCCCGCCCACTGCGTGCCCTGCACGAGCAGCAGGAGCGCGGCGACCGTGCTGAGCAGCACGGCCGTGTCGAAGCGCTGGTAGCCGTACCGGATGGCGAGGTCGCCCAGGCCGCCGCCGCCAATCGCGCCGGCCATGGCGCTGAAGCCGATGAGGCTGACGACCATTACCGTGAACGCGTGAATCAGGGCGGGCCGCGCCTCGGGAAGCAGGACCTTGAAGACGGTCTGGGCGGTGCTCGCGCCCATGGCACGCGCCGCGTCCACCACGCCGCTCGGGACGTCCTTCAGGGCGCCGTCCACCAGCCGGGCCACAAAAGGGATGGCCGCGACGGTCAGCGGGACGATGGCCGCGGTGGAACCAATGCTGGTGCCGGTCAACAGGCGGGTAAAGGGAATCAGGAGCACCAGCAGAATAATGAACGGCAGGCTGCGGCCGACGTTGACTGCCGCGTCAAGCAGGCGGAATAGTGGGCGCCGCGGGTGCAGGCCACCAGGCCGGGTCAGGGTGAGCAGCACCCCCAGGACCGTACCGAGTACCTGCGCGGCCAGTGCGGACGGCACGACCATCCACAGGGTGTCCAGCGTCCCCTGCCACAACAGGGGCCACAGGGCGTCCCCCGTCATGCCGGCACCGCCCCGGGCCACTGCGCGGATACCATTGCGGGCGCGGCGAGCCAGACGTCCACGCCCTGCGGATGCGGCTCGGCCTGCACAATGCGCGCACCCGCCCGGGCCAGGGTGGCCAATGTGCCCGCATTCAGGTCCGGCAGGGTCACGCGCCGCAGCGTCTCGCCGGCCAGGAGCGTCACCTGCGGCCGGTGAGCGTCCAGCAGCGCGCGGGTGGCGGCGTGCTGCGGGTCGCGCAGGACCTCGGCCGTCGCACCAGCCTCGACGAGCTGGCCGCCTTCCAGTACGGCCACGTGAGTGGTGACGGCCCGCACGACCTCCAACTGGTGCGTGACGATCACCAGCGTGAGGTCCCGCTCGCGCTGCAGATCCAGCAGGAGCGTCAGAATACCGGCGCTCGTTTCCGGATCGAGGGCGCTGGTGGCCTCGTCAGCCAGCAGCAGGTCCGGTTCGGTCACCAGCGCGCGCGCGATCCCGACCCGCTGCTTCTGCCCGCCGCTGAGCTGCGCGGGGTACCGGTCCGCGTACTCGCTCAGGCCCACGAGCCGCAGGTGCTCCTGGGCCAGGGCGTCACGGCGGGCGCGGGGCACACCGCGCAGCTCCAGCGGCAGGGTGACGTTGCGCAGCACCGTGCGCTGCGCGAGGAGATTGAACTGCTGGAACACCAGTCCGGTGCGCGCCTGATGACCGGCGCGCGTGGCCGGGCCAAGGACCTCACCGCGCACGCGAAGTTCGCCGGTGTCGGGCGTATCAAGGCCGCTGAGGAGGCGCACCAGGGTGCTCTTGCCAGCGCCACTGCGGCCAATGATGCCCATGCGGCTGCCGCGTGGGACGCGCAGCGTCAGGTTGTCCAGGGCCGGGCGAGGCTGGCGAGGGTAGGTTTTATAGACGTTCTGGAAGGCCAGGACGTCCGGAGTGTGCGGGTCAGGCACAGGTGACCTCCGGTCGGGATGGGCGGAGGGAACGGCCGTCCCCTTCCTGGGCTTTCGCTTGGGAAGGGGACGGCAATCGTGCGCTGAACCTGCAGTGAGGCACCCTTCCTTTACCCGTTCTGCGGCCCGAGATCATCGTTGGGGCGCGCAGGGCTGGAGAGCACCCGCCGTAATGAGGGCTGGTTGCTGCGGCGGTCCGGGGTCCAGTGACCTCACGCCGACTCTGGATAAAGGTGGCTTCCGTGAAGCCGGAGCAGACTCTAGATCAGCAGATCAATCTTGTCAACTAACGGGCATACGACGAGTCTCCTGAACGTGCATGCGTGCGTCTCACGCTACGGGCTGTGGCTCACCTGCCGGTCCGGGCAGAGCGGAGCGCGATCACCTCGCTAGGCCATGCAGCCGGACCCTTACTTCACCCAACCACTGTTCAGCGTGTCCACCCTGTGTCATGACCCGAGAAGGCTCTGAGATCAGCCGCTCCAGTAAAAAGTGGTGCCAGGATCAGCGAAGCAGCCGTGGAACCACGCAGTGCCGGTGCAGGCGCCCATGCGCAGGTGTGCAGCACGATTTCCGCTTGTGCCTCTTCAGATGGTCAGGGGCACACTTGAGTCCTGATCGCCCATACCCCTGGACTGGCCCCGACCGTGTCCGAGCCGCTCAAGCGGACCGACTGACTTTCCCGCTGCTACTACCCCTTCGGGAAGCGCAGGTAAAACGTGGCGCCGTCCCCGACGTGACTTTCCGCCCACACCTCACCGCCGTGCCGCTCAATGATGCGTTTCACGTTCATCAGGCCCAGGCCGATACCCTGAAATTCCTTCTCGTGGTGCAGCCGCTGAAAGGCCCCGAACAGCCGGTGGACGTAGCGTGAATCGAACCCCACCCCGTCATCCTGCACGAACACCACCCAGCTCCCCTCCTCCTCGCGCGCCCCGACCTCAATGCGGGCCATTGCCCGCCCCCCGGTGTACTTGATGGCGTTGCTCAGGAGATTCTCGAAAGCCAGCCGCAGCAGTTCCGCGTCGCCCTGAACCACGGGCAGGTCACCCGCCACCCAGTCAATCTCCCGACCCTGCGTTTCTGGCGTCAGGTTCGCCCAGGCGCGCAGCACCACCTGCGCCAGGTTGACTGGACGGATGTGGAGTGCGGTGTGCGACGCCCGTGACAGGCCCAGCAACTCGTCAATCATGCTGGCGAGCCTCGTGGCGGACGCGTCAAGGACGTCCAGAACCTGCTGGTCATCCGTGGTCAGGCGCTGAGCGGCCCGGCGCCGCAACACCTTCAGAAACCCCTGCAGGTGCCGGACCGGTGCCCGCAGGTCGTGCGACACCGCACCGATAAACGCGTCAAGTTCGCTGTTCTCGTGCCGCAGGTCGGCCGTCTGAGAGCGCACCCCTTGCGCTACTTCAGCGTCCAGGTCGTCAGAGCGGATCTCCATGAGTTTGCGTTCGGTGATGTTCTCGTGCAGCACCGTTGCGTACCGCTGCTGGCCGCTCAGGAAGGGCCGCACGTGCACGCAGTACCACCGTTGCTCCTGCGGACTGTGACACGGGTACTCCAGGGAGAAGTCCGGCACGTCACCAGCCAGCACCGCCCGCAGGCCCAGAGCGACGGGCGGACCCTCGTCCGAACAGGGCCCCTGCGCCTGCTCACAGGCGGCCAGGTAGTTGGCGCCCACCCCGCACGTCTGCGGGTCACCTGCATTGGCCTGCATGAACGACACCCACGCCCCGTTGACAGCCCGGATGATACCCTGCTCATCCACAATCGCCACCGTATCTGGCAGGGCGTCAAGGGCCGCCTGCACGGCCTGGGCGGGGAGATCAATGGTGGTGGGCGTCGGTCGGGTCATGGCGTCTCTGACTTCATTGCACCACAGTCAGGCGCACGGTACGTAGGAGGCATATTGGTCAAGCAGTTATGTGTGAGTGGTCGCACGCGTGCGCCCCGCAAACACAGCGCTAAGAGGCCACTCCCAGACCACCGCGTCGAGCCATTCGAGGTGTCGATGCTCTTTGTCGCACTCCTCTGGTCCCGTGTAAAGCACGACACCCCAGGTAGTAGGCGGCTCAACGCCTCCAATGCGTCCTCGTGACTTGAGGGCAGCAGGAATACTGCGCGCTCCATACTTCATATCCCGCTTCGACCCCACACCCAGTCAAGATATGGGCAGCAGTAACCTGCCAGTTGGTACGCTCGGGGGCAGTCGAAAATTCCAAGAGTGCAGTTCCCCAGGGTTTTGTTGCGGCGCCCGAGGGCTACATCTAGGGGGTGTGCTCATGGCTCTGTGTGTTCTGCCAGGTGGCATATTCCACCGCCATCTTTGGGTTGTGGAAGATTAACTCGCACCAGCCACGAGCCTGTCGCAGAAAGCCGGACATGCGAATTGACCCGCCCTCCATCTCAAACTCGCAGATGTCGCTGAGCTCGGCGGGAAGCTGGTCCACCGACACGTGGCCCTGGCCCTCCACCTCCGCTAATAGTGAGAGACCTGACCACTTGGAGAGTTCCAGGCGAACGCCTCCGAGCGTCACCCCTGGTTCAATGTAGGCCGCTTCCTCACCGACAACGAAGCGACGCTGGTGCTGATCTAGGACCATCACCAACACAGGATCATCGGGAGAAAACGTCAGTGTGGGGAAGTGCTTGGCATCAAGCCGGATCACGAGACCAAGATGCCATGCGCTTCGGGACCATGAGCACACGCCCTAGCCTCTTGAGGTTGACGCGCAGTGGCCGCCGCTGAGATGCACTCGAGCGGACATACATTTCCAGCCTTGCGCATAATAGACAAGAGCCGTTCATGGCGTTGCAATCAGTTGCGAGTTGCCCTTGGTCAACAGTAGGAACACGCAGGAGGGCACCTCAGCCTTCCAGAAAGGAGCCAATGTATGACCGATCCGAAGAACAGCGCTTCTGAACCGTCTGAGACTAAGACCTCTGCCCCCCCCGCCGACACTGAGGGAACCACACCCACATCTGAACCCAAGCAGTCCGGTGCAGCCGAGCAGCAGGAGGAGGGAACACACGGTCGTCCTACAGATGATTCGGACCCCGGCCACAGTTAAAAGCAGGCTGTACCAACTGTGCGGTAGACCCGGGCCCCCCCAATCCTTTATGCCAGGAGGAGGCTTCCCGGGCCGCCGCTCTTACCTGTAGGCGGATTCGTCAAGAAGGCGTCTGAGATTCCGGGGGCGCGGTCGCGCCTGCGTTTCACGCGACCGATTCCAGGACCTTCAATCCTATGGGGCGACCCGGGCGGTCACGACGTCGTGGGGGCGACGTAAGGCCTTCTGGCGTGTCCACCGCCCACCGTGTGCTCCTGAGTTGGCCACGGCGTCCGACTGGTGCCGAGTCTGGTCTGACGACCCCTGAGAACGACCGCACGGTCTAGCCACACCGGAACGGAATGGGGACGGGGCCACAGCAACAGACGCCCTGCACCTGACCTCCAGCCGCCCGGGCCGCCGACAGGTGCCCGTACGCCTGCTGGCAGGTCTGGAACCTGGCGGTGATCGCGGCGCGTCCGCCGGTCAGCCCCTGCTCACGGATGATGCGCTGGACGGCGGCTGAACACGACTCTCCTCCGAACAGGGCGGCGTGCGCGCACCGGAAGCCCTTGAGAGGAGAGAGCCAGCGCTGGTACACGTCAATGGAGCTCAGGGCGAGGGTGGATAAGGTGGTCATACCTGACGCTAGGGTGGTCCGTGCCGGTCCGTGTCTGACCTTGATGAAGACCGCGGCGCATGAATCAGTCCTCCTGGCCCACTGGCGTGAGGGCCATTCCCCATTGCATCCGCACAGGTCCAGTCTTGAATGGCCCCTCTGCGGCCTTCCGCAGAAACCTTTTTTGCCGCGGTCACCCGGCATCCGGCGGCCAGTGGCCTGTTCCTGAAGTCCGCTTGCGTGACCGTGGCGATAAGGACCCGCTCGTGGCGAGGGTCTCCGGTCGCGCCGGTAAGCACAGCTTAGAGCGTTTGTTAAAACAGGTGGTCCGGGGCGCGCAGCAGGTCAAGACTGTGGTTCTTCATTCACGCTCCCCGCATTCCATTGGAGGGGTAGTGCTCCAGAGATGACTTCCAGAATCTGACCCTTTCGAAGAGAGGGACGAGCACACT
>NZ_BMPE01000018.1 GCF_014647435.1 Deinococcus radiotolerans
CCCCAACGGAGGAGATAGACGATGCCCGCCAGGGTCTGGCGAGCACACTGGCGCGGACGACCACCGCGTGGACGCGGTGGTGGTGAAGGAATGACCGGTTGAATCAGCGCCCACAGGTCATCGGGTACGAGCTGCTCGACCATGATCGGAACATAGTCCGACGTGTTCTGTCCTCAGGCTCTAAATCGTAAACGGCAAATTCAACGCGGGCGTGCTCGCCTTCGAGGCCGTCCACGTTCACCCTGGTGGACGTGTGGTGCGACGTGGCCGGGTGGGAGTCGTCGGTCATGCGTCACCGTAGCACCTGCGTGGTGGAGCGCAGGGGGAATATAGAAGCGTTCAGGGCCCCGGCAGGGCAAGCGCACCTGCATCTGCAACCCGTCACCGTGGCCTCCTCACCTGACGCGCCCGTCATGCCCCAGCTGCATCCTGTAACTCTTCAGCCTGGCCGCGCCAGGGGGGCGTCGCCGCGCCGGGCGCGATGAGCCACGCGTGGCCGCTGCGCCACGCGGGCAGCCGCCCCTGCGCAGCCCACGCGGCCACCCGCTGTCTCGGATGCCCCTGCAGGTCCGCCCATTCCGGGAGGGACACCGCAGGCAGTGACAGGCGCTCTTCCCGACTCAGGCGCTTGACGATCACCTGCGGGGAGACCCGGCCGTCCGGGAGTGGCTCGTCGGGCCGGATCAGCCACCCGACGCTGGACCGCCACACGCGCACCTCGCCCCGTTGCGCCCAGGTGAGCGCGCGCCCACTGCCCAGCTGACGCGCCGCCGCCCATTCGGACAGCAGCACGGCTGGTGGGGCGCCCCTCATCGTGGACGCAGTTTGGCACACCCGCGTTCGTGAGCGCCGGAGTTGATCGCGTGGTCACTTTCGCGCCCGGAGGTCCCCTTCTCCCTGTACTGTGCCGGGGAGGAGACGTCATGCAACAAGCGCTTAGGCCACGCCCAACCCCCTCGCCACAGACTGCGCCGGCCGCAGCGGCGGCCGCGCCGGTCAAGGCACCAGCGACCACGCGCCCACCCGCCGTGCTGGCTGAAATGCAGCGGGCCACACTGCAGATCAGGGCGCTCGCCGGAAAACCCGCTCAGATGGCCGCCTACCTCCACACCTGGATTCAGGCGAACACCAAAGAGCTGATCCGCGACCGGACCGTCAAATCCAACCTGGGCGATCTCGGCAACGCCATTCCCAACTGGGCGGACCGCCTCAGCACCTCCGTCGCTAATGGCGTGCTCGGTCCGGCTGCAGCCCAGGACCTGACCCTGGGGACCACGCGGCAGATGACCCGCACCCGGCACGGCCTGGCTTTCGTGACGGTCGGCAACCTCAGCGGCGCGTACCAGGCGCAAGACACCATCGGGACGGCCACAACCCATGAGGTCGCGGTGCTCCGCGCGATCCTCGCGGCCATCCCTGCGAAGGACCGCGTCGCCGTTGCGGCGGCGTATGCCAAGCTCAGTGGTGGCAAGACACTGAGTGCCACGCTGGGTGAACGCATCCGGAACCCGAACCTCCGCGCGCCCCTCATGGCCCTGATCCCGCCGCCCGTGAGTGGCGCCACCCTGACGCACGACGCCTTCCTCGAGCAGCTGGCCGTGGGCCTGGTCTACAGCAATCAACTGGCCGACGAGATGAACGCCGACACGCTCGATGAGCGTCGGCACAGCAACCCGGCCGCGCTGCTCGCGCACTTCGGGTTCAAGGCCGGCCCGCTCGTCATGGGCCGCTGGGGCTTCCAGATGCGCGTGTTCACGCCGATTCCCGGGAAAGCGAAGTGGCCGCAGCCGATCGTGGCGTTCCGCGGGACTGAGGGCGTACAGCTGGACGTCAAAGGTGACGGCGCCGCGAAGAAAGCCGCGGCCGCCAACGAAGCCGGGCCGGACGTTCGAGCCGCGCGGGCCCTGGCCATTGAGGGCTCCGTCGACACGGTACTCGGGGACGCCAGCCCCACGCAGGTCGGGTGGCTGCAGGTGCAACCCAACCTGAAGCTGATCGATGCGAACCTCAGTCGCCTGAAGGGCACGGCGGTCTCGACCGGGCACAGTCTCGGCGGCGGCATCGCGCAACTCGTCACGGCGCTGCGGCCCGCGCACTTCGCGTCCGTCGTGACCTTCCAGGCCCCAGGCATCGACGCCGCGGAAGTGCAGAAACTGAGGCAGTACAACGCCGGCGCGGGCAACGGGACGCCCATCACAGCCCGGCACTACCGCGTCGACGGGGACATCGTCCCCACCGCTGGAGAGCAGGTGCTGGACGGGCAGATCTACTACTTCGACCGGTCCAGCCGCCCCGCCGGCACGCAGGCGCCTTTCCAGTCCAACGTGGCTGAGAACGTCCAGGCCGGCCACGTCACCCCGATGCTCAGCACGTACATCCGCGGCTCGAAGCCCGTCCATCCGGACCTGCAGGTAATCGCCAGCCAGGGCCTCAAAGACGAAGCCACCCTGCAACCCGGCAAGGACAAGCGCGACGTGCAGACGACCTTCTCCGGGTCCTACGCCACGGCCCAGGACCCCCGCATCAACACCGAAGCGAACCGGAAGATCGCCACCGGAAAACTGCACCTGATGCCCGGCGAAGATCCCTTCGAGGCGGTCATCTACGCAAACATCGCGTACAACACCCTCCTCTCGCACATTGAAGCCGTGGCAGCCGATCCGAACGTCAAGACGTACGAGGCGTTCAGGCAACGCTGCACCGCGCTCCTGAACAGCCGAGCGCCGCTGCCGCTCGATCCGGACGACGTCAGTCTCGCCCGTATCCTGAAGCTCGACCACTATGAGGACGATTACGACTCAAGACCCATGCCCACCCCGTACGGCATGCCGGTGTACCAGAAGAAGGCGACGCCCATCGTGACCTACCTGAACGAGGGCGTCCGGATTCCGCCGCGGGTCGCGGATCAGGTGCAGGTGCAGCTGCGGGTCATCTGGACCGCCTGGAGGGGCCAGTGAACCGCCTGCTGCTGGCCAGTGTCGTCTGCCTCCTCGTGGCCTGCCGACCAGCGCCAGGGACAGATCTTCAAGTGAAAGGAGCGGCCATGAGCCCCGACCAGTTGAACCAGACCATCCTGAGCCGCCTGACCCGCCCGGACTTCAAGGAGGTCGACGGTGGCACAATCTACGGGCTGCAAGGTGGGCACTCCCGCCTGTTCGTGACCGCCCTGCCCCGGGATGAGGTGGTTCAGATGCTGTCCGGGCTGCTGGACCATCAGGTGACGTCGCAGCCGTGGGCAGAGGACTACGGGCAGGTGCACGGCTCGTTCGCCGTGAAGAGCGATCCACGCCTGGTGCTGGGCCTCGCGGCGAGTGACCTCGCACCGAAGCGGGCGGATTACGCGGCGTTCCCGGAGCTGCTCAAGACGTACGTCACGGAAGTGCTGTACTCGCCGCCCTCGACGGATGAGCCCTGAAGGGCCCCGCATGGTTCCGGCACGTGAACCTCGGTGAGGCCGGAGTCGCTCTGCAGGCCGCTTGATGGCTTCGTCCGCGAGCGGCTCGGTATTGAGCGTGATGGAGACGCGTTGCGATTGACACGGTGGGCCTGTGAAGTCCCACCTTGCTCCTCTCCTGGGGACCTTCAGCTGCGCGCCCGAAGCTCTGGGGCAGTTCGAGGCCGCAGCGCTGCTGTCCGAGCGATGACCCTGCCGCTGGGGTCTGGGTGTCATGCACCGATCGTGTACTCAGACGAGCCGTTAAGGGCTCTGAGGCAGCGACAGGTCACTGGCCACGGATAGATGAGGTGGACGTGCTGAGCCGGGCGTCCATGGTGTTCGTGCGGTGGTTGACCTGCAGCGCCATGATCGGCTGCAAGTTCCGTCGCCTCGGCTTCACTCACCGTTCCGTCACGTTTCCAGGGTCATGCGCCTCTCTGCAGACCGTCATCTGACTCGGGCAGGACGTCTCCTGACTGGTGGGGTTGAAGCCTGCAGGGTTGTTTCACTGATCTGTTCCGGGGATGCCCTGCCCCAGCACTCCTGTCGTTGGAGCGCCAAGCTCTACGGTTACCACCACTTCCATGACGGTGGGATCCCAGTCGCGGACTCACTCAAGTGGCACAGGAGCGCTGAAGCTGTCCCAGCATATGTGGACACTCAACCACTCACGCAGGTCGTCCTGCTGCGCGGCAGTCACTAACGGGTCGTTAACGAACCGAATTCTACAGTGCAGGTGCAGGGTCGCTGAGCGCGCCAGCTGCGCTGCCCTCCGTCTTCTCCGGTGCTTCCGGGCACCCACGTCTTCCCTCAGGAGCGCCCCCTATGGCTGCCAGAACTGCCGCGATCCCCCTGATGAACCTCACCGATCACCCACTCCACCTGACTGGCTCATCCACCAGTCACGGCCGGTGGGCGCCGCCTCCGCCCACGACCGTCAACGCCGGCGCAACCGGAACATTCCAGGCTGAATCACACGGCGTCATGACAGGCACCGAGGGACAGGCCACGTACCGCATGGGTGATGGGCAGCCCTCGTTCGTTCTGCACTTCGGCCATCCTTACGTCGGCAGCAACCGCTACGACACGCACCTCACATCTACGTCAGCACCGTACAGCTTCACGCCGACGGGGACCACCTGCGACGGCTCGACATTCTCGTGCGTAGTCACCCCGGCGCTGCCCAGCCACTGGCGCCACGCGAACCTGGATGCGCTGGGCGCCCTGACGCCGCGGGACCTGTGTCTGCCCAGCGCGCACGACGCCGGCATGAGCGCCCTCAATGCCCACACGGATTGCACTGTCCTCATGCAATCGCAGGGGGTTGGCGGTCAGCTGAGGCAGGGCACCCGGGACTTCGACCTCCGCCCCGTGATCAGTGGCGGGCAGTACGTCACGAGGCACGACTCCCTGATCGACAAAGCCGGGGTCACAACCCAGCAGGGTGGCACCGGGCAGAGCGTCGCCGAGATCACCGAGCAGATCAACGCGTTCACGCAGGACAACGCCGAACTGATCGTCCTGAACCTCAGTCATGACCTGAACACAGACGCGGGGAACTCCGGGTACCCCGCCTTCACCCAGGACGAGTGGACCGCGCTGTTCGCGCAGCTCAGCCAGCTCCAGCAGCTGTACCGCGCGCCAGACGGCGCGGCCGATCTCACGCAACTGCCGCTGCGATCGTTCATCGGCGCCGGGCAGGCCGCCGTGGTGATCCTCGTCGAACCGGACGGCGTGAACCTCGGCCCGTACGCCCGGCAGGGCTTCTATCCAGCCGGTGCGTGGCCCACGTACAACACGTACGCCAACACGAACGACCTGGCGCACATGATGCGCGACCAGTTCAGCAAGATGCAGATTCAACCGTCCCAGGGCACGTCCTTCCTGCTGTCATGGACCAGCACGACGCGCGGACGGTCACGTGTGCCATGCCGTCCATCCGGCAACTCGCGGATCAGGCCAACGCCGCCTTCCCGCAGGTCCTCCCGAACTGCCATGGGGACGTGTTCCCGAACGTTCTGTACACGGGCAACATCACCAGTCCCATCTAGGCGCATCTGGCTCTGACCATCAATCATTCGAACGCCCGCCGCCAGGCCCGCCCGACCAGCTGATGCCCTGGTCAGCCAGCCACTTGCCCGGCCGAGCGTCAGGCCGTCCGCCCCACCATTCACTTCACCCTGCCCTTTAGAGGAGCCGTTTATGACTGCATTGACTCTTGACACGAACGCTCAGGCCACCATCATCATCAGCGACGTGCACATCGGCACGAACTACCCCACCTGCTGGTACCAGGCGACCGTGCATGAGCCCTACCTCGCCACGCTGCTCGACTGGGTCGTTCACAACGCGGCGGGCGTCAAGGAACTCGTGATCCTGGGGGATCTGTTCGACTTCTGGACGTACCCGCCCAGCATGCGTCCGCCCAGCATCCACGACATCATTCAGGCCAACCCCGCCATCCTCGGTCCGAACGGCAAGTTCGCTCAGGTGCTCGATGCCCTCGGAGGACGCGTCAAATACCTCACCGGGAATCACGACATGAACGTCACGCAGGCGGACCTTAGCACCATCGGCAACCCAGCCGGCCCCCACATCACCCTGATCGATGACCCCTCCTACATCGACCGGGACGCTGGCGTGCAGTACACCCACGGGCACTACACCACGCTCTTCAACGCCCCCGACCGGTTCAATCCCCGCTTCGGCGGTCTGCCCCTGGGTCAATTCGTGACCCGCGCCGTGGCCTACATGGTCGAGCAGCACCTCCGCACCATGCTCCCCGGCACCACCGCCGCGGATCTTCCCGGTCAGGGCTCCTCGTACGACGTGGACTTCTCCGCCTTCTTCCGGTCCATCGCCCCGAACGTCGCCAATCCGTCCCTGGCCAAAGTGTTCCTCGATTACGTCATCAATTACACCGGCGTCCCCCGCGACACCCCCGTCGTCCTGCAGGACGGCACGAGCGTCCCCATCGGTCAGGTGGGGGACATCTACGCGAACCTCTGGACGCAGTGGCAACAGCAGTACGGCCTCCTCTACACCTACAAGGCCGCCATGGCCGACTACGACGGGTCATACATGGGTTGGTTCTCCCTCATGGCCACGTTCCGCAGCACCGTGCGCGCCACCATCATGGGACACACGCACGTGCCGAAACTGGGCCTCCCCGTGGGCATGGACGTGACCGCCATGAATACCGGATTCGAATGTCCCGCCCGGCCTGACATGACCCGCCCTGCGAACCCACTGCGCTTCACCTTCGGTCAGGTGCTCGCGGGCGGGTCTGTGTACATGGGGCAAGTGATCCAGCGGCCCGACGGTTCACACGCCGTCCAGTCTGCCAGTGCACCCCGGGACTGGGTGGTGAGTCCCAACGCGGCAGGGGACTTCTCCTGCTACGTGACGCTGATCTGCCCGCCCGGATTCCAGGCTGAGCGGGTGAGCAGTGCCGCCGCACACGGCACGTACGTGGTGGAACCTCCAGCGGCGCTGGAGGGCAGTACCACCTACCGGTTCTGGCTGCAGGATCTGCCGGGCGTGCAGGGAACGGAAGGGACCGTGCAGTACCGGATCACCAGTGGTCCCCGGGCGGGTCAGATGCTGAACCTGGCCTACGAGTGCCCGCTGATCTTCTCGAACAGCTGCTCCGGCGCGCCCTTCCGGACGAAGAGCGGTGAGCAGCAGCAGTACGGGGCGGAGGGGCAGATCGCTACGCGCGGTCATCCTTTCTTCGTGCAATTCCAGCTCTGAAGTGGCGTAACGCGGGGAGGGTTGAGTGCAATGGCGCTTGGCCCTCCCGACTCTCGTTAACCTGCAGCCGCAGTGGTGTCACGGCGGAGGGGAGAGGCCGCATCTGCGCTGTTCGCACTTGAGCGATGGTCACATGGAGCGCGATGGCCGTTCATGGAATTGACCCGCTGCAATCACCGGGAAGTTCAGCGGCACGGGACGACTCCTCGAATTCGGCGTCCCTGTAGAGATCCGCTTCACGTCAGTGATCCCTGAACCAAAAGACAGGAAGGGCCGTTTCGGGAAGGATCGCAGTTCAGCTCTTCTCTGGTCTGGTTGAACTGTCGGCTTCCCCGAACCAGTAGAGCGTATCGGCGTACGGTTCGAGACCAGCCGATGGAATGCCGGAAAGGTTCAGCAGGTAATACGTGCCTTTGGTCCTGCCGATCTGGATGAGCATGCCAGCGTCAACCAGATATTTCAGATCGCGGGTGACAGTGTCGTCACTGACGCCGGTCAGACCGCGGTACTTCTTATTGTTGAGTTTGCCTTCAAAAGGCTCAAACATGCGGGTCAGGACGTGATGGGCGCGCTCTTCGAGGGCGACGTCGGCAAACCGACTGAAGTAGAGGTGTCGCGCCCGGGCCCGTGACAGAGAGGCCAAGGCGGCTGTCAACGCGGCGGTCAGACAGTCCAGGTAGAAGCCGAGCCAGTTGGTGACATCGGTCGTGCGGCTCCGCTGCGTGGCTTCCAGCACCCGGTAGTACTCGGCACGTCGCTGTTCGATCTGGCGTGAGAGCGAGTAGTAGCGTTCTCGCCGGCCATCCGCACGGGCGAGCAGCAGATCGGTCAGGGCCCGGGCAATGCGCCCGTTGCCATCCTCAAAGGGGTGGACGGTCAGGAAGTGGATGTGCGCGAGCCCCGCCTTGATGACCGGGTCGAGATCCTGCTCTTTATTGAACCACTGCAGGAAGGTCTCCATTTCCTGATGCACCCGCGCCGGCGAGGGCGCCTCAAAGTGAACCGTCCGGCGACTCATGTTGTTGTTGACCACTTCCATTTCCGTTTCGCGCCATCGCCCGGTCTGAAGAGGTTGCAGGTTGTCGTCCACGCCATGAGGAAAGAGAGAGCGGTGCCAGCGGTAGAGCCGCTCAGCGTCAAGAGGCTCTTGATACTGCTGGGTGGCGTCCAGTGTCATGGCCACGACGCCCTCGACATGGCGGGCAGGCTCTGGCAGACCGGCGATAGGCAGGCCGAGTCGGCGGGCTACAGAGGAACGGACCTGGGCATCGTCCAGCACTTCACCTTCGATCCGGCTTGAGCGGGTGACGTCCTGGACCAGGGTGTCCAACATTGAATTTGCTTGGGTGCTGAAGCCCATGAGGCTCAGTTGGCCCATGAGTTCGCCACGTGCGAAGTGAATCCTGGCGAGCTGAGGTGCAAGGACGCCGCTGTCCCAGGTCAGGTGAGGCCACTGATCGCGGTCATGGATGTACGTTGTCCGGAATCCAGTCACAATCCAGCCTAGCATTTATTTACTGCATATTGCGCGGTAATAATACTCTTTAATTCCCGAATGCGGGAATTCAACTGCAGATTTACGAGGTATCACACAGCAAATTCGACCTCATCCAGCTCACTTGTCTCTTCGCAACGCTTGAATCGCTTATCAAGTTGTCGCCGAACGTGGCTTTGCCACTCTCACTCCTTATCGCTTCCGGAAGGACGCAGGCATGTGACAGATCCCGACACGAATCATTCGATCTGTGTATACGCGAGGGTGAGCAAACAAATGGTCAGCACGGAATACTGTTTTCCATTAATTCATGATCTCTGCTTCTGACTCTATCGGAATATTTGTCTGCGCAGCTGCGTGCCAGACAGCAAAAATCTGAGCGAGCTCGCAGGAGACACGAGAAGGGGCCTTGAAGACGGCCTGAAGGGTGCAGGAAGGGGAGGCTCACGACACCGGTGCGGCTGGAGGTGATCTTCGACCAACTTCCCGTCCGTGTGGCTCCCTCATAGTGCTTTCTCGCTAATACCAATTAGTGCTAAATTAGTCCAGTCATGACCCTCGTCCGCTCAAGCGACACCCTCACCCTGGCCAACCTCACCGACCAGGCCCTCCGGGTCCGCGCCGTCGAAGCCGCCAGCACCTATGACACCGAAACCCTCGTGCAAGTGACTCAGGCCTATATGACCACCGGGAGCCGCAAAGGCGCCCGCACCAGTGCCAAGACCCTCACCGCGTACAGCCTCGCCGTCCGTGACTTCGTGCCCTGGGCTCAGACGAACGGCGTGCAGTTACTTCGTCCCGGCCGGCGTGATGGCGGCCGCTACGTCGCCCAGCTCCAGACCCGCCCCTCCCACGGTCGAGGAAAAACCGGCACCCTGTCTGCCGCCACCGTCGCGCAGTACGTTGCCGGCGCCCGCGCGCTCTACCGCGCCCTGCGCTGGGCGGGCGCCACCGAAGCCCAACCCTTCGAGGACGCCCACGTCCCACCTGACCCCACACCCGGTATCGTCAAGAACCCCCCGTACATGCGCGAGGTCGATGATGTCCTCCCGCACTGCGACGCCCGACTCGCGGCCCTGTTGCTGCTGTGTGCGCACGCGGGCCTGCGCGTCACCGAAGCGTTGAACATCAGAGTCTCCGACATTCAGGGCGGACAACTCACCGTGCATGGGAAGGGCGGCAAGGTCCGCCGGGTGCCCCTGGGCCGCCGCGTCCGCACCGCCCTGCATGGGCTCCCCCCGCTCACGCCGGACGGCCGGCTGTTCGAGTGGCAGTACCACCAGGTGCAGTACCGCATGCGCCTCGCCTTCCACGCCGCTGGACACAGCCTTGCCTGGCGGGGCTTCCACGCGGCCCGCAAGCACTCGGGGACGCGCCTGTACCGCGCGACGAAGGACTTCACGCGCGTGGGGCTGTTCCTGGGCCATTCATCGGTGGACACCACGCGCCGCTACGTGGCCCTGGAAGAAAACGACGTGCAGAACGAAGTCGAAGGCTTCTGAGAGCAATTGTGCTGCATGTCCTGGCGCACAGGTGCATACCGGGGTATCCTGTACAACATCAAAGGCGACCCGTGCAGGTCGCCTTTCTTCTTGAGTTCACTCTGGTTCAACGGGGTAAGTGTGGCGCTCGGGTTTTTCGGTACACGATCGGCAGAGCGTCCAGCGGTTCAGCGCACTCGACGTGCTTCCGCAGCCGACGCACGTGCCCTCGAAGTCGTACGGCCCTTCCACATTCGCCCCTCCCAGCGTCCCGTCCGGGTTCATGCGTCTTCCACGGGCCGCGTCCGGCACATCACCAGGCCGCGCTCCAGGGCCAACCGTGCTGCGCGCGCCGGCACCAGGAAGCCATGCCGCGTTCGACCGTCGCGCTGTGGCACGTGTTCTCCACTGGCGTGCATGGGCACCCCCGGGCAGAACCAACGCGTCAGGCGGGCGCCTGGACCACGCGGCGCGTCATTCCAGATGCACGCCAGGGCGTCCTCCCCGCCGTCACGCAGCATCGCTTCGAAGAACGCGCGGTACTGCGGGGCGTCGCCGCCCACCCAGCGGGCCGGGGCAACCTTCACGCCGCAGGTCGGCGGCCAGGACGTGACCACAGCGGGCCGGGGCGGCGGCAATTCAAGGCGAGGGTCTTCCATAGTCGCAGTCTGGCTGCGCGAGACGCTTGGCGCCTGATTTGACGTCGGTCCCCAAAACCCGTCCACCGGGTTGGCCGTCACGGCACCTCGCTGACGCCATCCGGGAATTCATCAGCTGCATCCAGTGGACCCACCGGCATCAGCCGGATGCGAGGGCGTGCCTTCACACGGCAGCGGGCCGTACGCCCGAAACGGTGTGTGACGACCCGATGAAGAAGCTTTCCCATACAGTGTCCGGGTGCAGTCGGGCGGCAGAGCGGACACAACAGAGCCAGTAGCGCGGCCCTTGCGGGTCATGGTGATCGATGACGACAACGCCGAGCGCCTGCTCCTTCAGGAAATCACCGTGGACCTCGCGGTGGAGTGGGTCATGTGCAGCAGCGGTCCGGACGCGTGGACGTACCTGCAGGCTCACCCCGAGCAGCTCCCGCACCTGATCCTGGTGGACCTCAACCTGACCGGCGAACAGGGGCTCGATTGGGTGCGGCGCGTGCGGGCGACGCCAGACTTCAGTGCCCTGGTGCTCCTGGTGCGGTCCGGCGAGATGCGGGATGAGCAGGTCCGTGAGGCCTATCAGGCTGGAGCCAGCGCGGTCCTGATGAAACCGCAGGGGCTGCTGGAACTGGAGGTGCAGATGGCGGCCCTCGTGGCCTTCTACCGGCACGGCGCCTTCCGCTTCGCTCCGATCAGGTGAGGGCCGCCGAACGAGAGGCACCTAGACCGGATGCTGATCAAGCGGCACGCTCAGGCAACAAGAGGGGCAGGGTGTCTCACGAAACGTGACGAAAGACCATTGTGCCTTCATCTTCCCTTTAAGATGCGGGCGTGAGCCGCCCCGAGAGATTCCTCCTGATCGACGACAACCTCCACGACCAGGTGCTCGCCCGCGAAGCCTTCGAGGAACTCTGCCCCGACTGCCACCTCACCGTCGCCAGCGACGGGCCCGAAGCCCTCACCCTCCTGCGCGCCGCGACAGAACTCCCGGAAGTGATCCTCCTGGACGTCAACATGCCCCGCATGAACGGCTTCGAGGTGCTCCAGGCTCTTAAAGCCGACCCGCGCCTGCGGCTGATTCCCGTCGTGATGCTCAGCACGTCCAGCGCGGGTGCTGATATCACCGAGGCGTACACCCTGCATGCCAGTTCGTACCTCGTGAAAGCCGAGGATTTCAGCGCGTTCCTGGAGCAGATCGAAACGTTCCTGGCCTACTGGCGCCACTGCAACCGCACTGTCCTCGCCTGACCACCGCGCCGGGCCTCACCCAGGCGTGCGGGCGGTCGAGGCGGTCAGGGCCACGCAGTGCCGGTACATCATTCCCAGCGTCCAAACCTCAGCGGGGAGGGACGACCGGCTAAACCCCTGGGCGGTCTGAAAGAGCACGGCGAAGGCATCTTCGATGGCCTGCCGCGGATCAGGGAGGTGGTGTTGGTACGCCAGGGAGAGACCGCGACCGGCGTACCGCCGGTACAGTTCCGCGAGCGCCGCTGTGTCCTGCTGCGCGATCGCGTGCAGCAGGACGTCATCCGTTCGAGGGTCTTGGAGTTCAGTCATTGCGCCTCAACTGCGGGACGCCAGGTGGCGTCCCGCAGAGCCTTGCTTTACCGGAAGCTGTTCGCTCGGCCCCAATCGATGATCGCCTTGTTCGCAGCGTCCGCTTTCTCATAGATCGCCGCGTGCGCCGCCCCAGGAATCAGGACCAGCTTGCTGCCCGCGATGTTCTGCATCATCTTCATGCTGAACTCGGGCGGGTACACGGTGTCCTCGACGCCCTCGATGATCAGGGTGGGCACCGTGATCGTCTTCAGCGTCGGGATGGAATCGGGGCGGGTGGCAAGAACAGTGGCGCCCGCCACGTCTCCGGCCACGCTGGCCTGCTTCACGATGCCCGTCAGGAAGGCGGCGTCCGCTGGGCGGTTCATGCGGGTCATGCCGGTCAGCATGTCCTTGAGCAGCTCCGGGGCCAGCGACTGGGGTCCGAAGGTGCTGGCTTTCTGCGCCATCCCCTTCCAGATGTGTTGCTCGACGATCCCGGCCGGGTTGGCCAGGGTATTGATCAGGATCAGGCCCGTGAAGCGCTGCGGGGCCGTGCGCCACATCTCGAAGGCGATCGGGCCGCCCATACTCATTCCGCCGATGATGGCCTTGGGCACGTTCAGTTGATCCATGACGCCCAGGGCGTCCGCAGCGTACGTGGCGAGGTCGCCGGGGGCGCTGGCGGGCGCGACACTCTGGCCGTACCCACGGTGGTCGATGGTGATGACGCGGTAGCCGGCGGCCGCGAGGGCGTCGCGGTTGCGGCTGAAGAGTTCGCCACTCAGCGGGTAGCCGTGCAGGAGGAGCATGGGCGTGCCCTGCCCGACACTGACGTAGTGAATCTGGGCGCCGTTGACGCTCAGCATCCCTTCCATTCGGCCGGTCTCGGCAGAACCGGCGTGCGCAGTGCTGGTGATCAAGCCAGCGATCAAGGCGGTCATCAGGCGGTGTTTCATCAGGGCTCCCCTGGCACGGTCGGTCCAGGCGACCGTGCCTTCGCGTTCAAGTCAGTCAAACGTCTGACTGAGCATAGTGGGGGGAACGCCCCAGACCCTGAGCGGCACTTCATGCCATCTTGGCCCGTGGACGCCTCACCCCCCAGCCGACGGACGCAGATCATCAGCGCCGCGCTGCAGCGGTTCCGGACCCACGCCGTGTCTGGCACGACGCTGCGCGATCTCGCACAGGCCGCGGGCATGCCGATCGGCAACCTGTACTACTACTTCAAATCCCGCGATGACCTCCTGCTGGCCGTACTGGAGGAATGCGAGCGGGAACTCGACGTGCTCCTGGACCGCTGGGCGCCCCTGGCCCCCCTCGACTGGCTGACCGCGTATTTCGACTGGTTGCTGCTGGACCCGGAGGCGTCGACGACCCTCGGGTGCCCGTTCGGCACGCTGGCCGGCGAACTGCGGGCCCTGGGTCACCCCGCAGCGGAGCGGGGCGCGCAACTCGTGCGGCGCTACCGCACCGCCGTGGTCCGGCAAACCGCAGCGGCGGGCATCCAGACGGACGTGTTCATGGCCGTGCAGGGCGTGTACACGGTGTCCCGCATCCTGGCGGACCCGGCCCTGTTCGAGCAGAGTATCCGGGAGATCCGGGACGGCACGCTCCCCCGCCAGCCCCAGGCGACCCTCTGAGCACACGGCGGCCGTGCAGACCGCCAGCGGCCCTGACATGCTTCAGGCGGGCAGCACGCTGGCCTGCGGGCCCCGTTTGGGCAGCGTGAAGCCGAACGTCGCGCCCTGCCCGGACTGCCCGTCGGTCCACACGTGCCCGCCGTGCCGCGTCACGATGCGCTTCACGGTCGCCAGGCCAATCCCCGCCCCCGCGAACTCCTGCTGGGTGTGCAGCCGCTGGAACGCCACGAACAGTTTCCCCGCGTACAGCGGGTCAAACCCGACCCCCTCGTCCTGCACGAGGACGGCCCACTCATCCCCGCGGTCCTCCGCCCAGACGTGCACCCGCGCCTCACCGGGGCTGAACTTCACGGCGTTTTCCAGCAGGAACCGCAGGGCCTGCTGGAGCGTCACGGCGTCGCCCTGCACGATCGGGAGCGGGTCCACCGTCCACGTGACCAGGTGATCCGGGTCGATGAGCGTCACGTCCCGCATGACCTGTTCCACGATCTTCTGCAGCGACACCGCCTGCATCGTGAGCGGGGTCCGGCCCGCCCGGGAGAGAACCAGCACGGCGTCCAGCAGGGTCTCCATGCGCGTGGCGGCGTCCACCACCACGCCCAGGTGCCGCTCCGCACGGCCTGCGTCCCCCCGGGTCATTTCCTTCAGGGCCAGCGCCGCGAAGCCCTCCACGTGCCGCACCGGGGCGCGCAGGTCGTGAGAGATGCTGTACGTGAAGGCCTCCAGTTCCTGATTGGACGTCTGCAACTCCGCATTGGAGCGGGTCAGCTGGGCACTGTGTTCCAGACGCTCAAGCACCACCCCCAGGTGTTGCACGGTCGCGATCAGCACGGCTTCATCTGCGGGCGTCCAGGCGAGTGATTCGAAGAGCGGCACGTTGAACAGGCCTCGGACCTGCCCGCCGATGATGAGGGGCAACGTCGCGTGGGCCGCCACGCCCTGTGCCACGTCCGGGTCGACATCGGCGCCCGTATCGTAGGTGTCCACGAAGCTCGGCTCGCCCGTCCGGGCCACCAGATCGAAGCTGGGGAGCCCGCCGACGGGAAAGCCAGCGTCCATTGCGGCCTGGAGGGCGGGGGAAGGGGCCACCCCGGTTTGCACGCGAACCTGCCACAGGCCGCCGTGGACTTCGTAGTACGCCGCGAAGCCCGGCGGGAGGAGCCCGAGGACCAACGCCTGCGCCCGCCCGATCAGGGCGAGGGGATCGGCCACGTCCCCCTGATCTTCCGTCAACTGCAGCAGCGTTTCCAGTTGCTGCGCGCGGCGGTTCAGGTCGTCCCGCTGCTGCGTCAACTGGCGGGCTTGAGCCGCGCGGTCCAACGCGACCGTGAGCCCGCGGCCGACGGCCCGCACGATGGCCTGCTCCCGGGCCGTCCACTGGGGCGTCGTCTGCTTCCCGACGGTGAACAGGGCGCAGACCTGCCCGCCGATCAGGATGGGCACGAGCCCGACCGCGCCGTAGGCAGCGGCTTCCGACACGTCGTTGCTGGCCGCGTCCCACCCGTCCACGAAGATCGGAACGCGGTGCTGGAGGACGGGGGCGAAGTCAGGCGCGTGCAGCGGAATGCCGATCTGGATCTGCGCCACGATGTCCGGGCTGACGTCTCCGGACCAGATGAGCGCGCGCCAGACGGCGTGGGTGGTGTCGAGTTCGTAGTACGCGAGGCTGGCATCCGGGAGGTTGGCCTGAACGGCGGCGAAGGCCTGACGGGCCAGGCTGATCTGATCGATGTCGGAGCCGACGGCTTCCGTGAAGGTGACGAAGGCGTCAAGGGCCGCGGCGCGCTCATCGAGCGCTTGCGTCTGCTGCTGAACGCGCTGTTCGAGGTGCTGGGCGTGGTCTTCGAGCAACTGGGCCTGCTGGGCCAGCTGCGCCTGCGCGGCCTGCTGGGCCTGTTCCGCCCGGACCTGCGCCGTGATGTCCCGGGAGGTGGCGAGCAGGTGCGTGATCTGCGCGGCTTCATCCCGGAGGGGGGCGACGGTGACGGACCACCACTTGGGTGTGCCCTTGAACGTCCTGGCCTCGCCGGTGAAGGTGCGGGTCTGCCCGGCGCGGGCGGCATCGAGGGCCGCTTCGAGCTGGGTGCGGGCCTCGCCCTCCCAGAGGGTCGTCAGGACGACGTTCTGGCACTGTTGGGGATCGTCGACTTCCATGATGACTTGCCCGCCGGTGTTCATGCTCAGGAGGCGGGCGTCGAGGTCGAGGATCTTGATGCAGTCGCCATTGGCGTCAATGACCGCCTGGAGCTGGCGGGCCGTCAGGAGCGGTTCAGTCATCAGCAGGGGGGAGGGGGGAGTGGGCGCGGGGCATCAGGTCAGGATAGTGCGGACACGCCGGCGGCATGGCCCCTGATGGGGAGGGTGGGGTGGCGGTCCTGATCAGGGCCGGGGGCGAGGGATCGCACGTCCGGGGCATTTCCAATCTGCCGCACGAGGCCAGTGACGGGCACTGCACCGGTCGCCTCTTGCCCGGTGGGGGCTGCGTCGCGCAGCATGACCGGAATGTCTCTCTTTACTCAGGGACGCGTGCGGCCCTCGCTTCATCCATTGCCTTCAGGTGCGGCCCGACTCTGGGCGCAGTACCACGCTCTTCCCAAGGTGCCGCTGCTGGTGCAGGTGCAGACCGTCTCCCCTGTCCAGCGTGGCCTGCCCCTGGACGAGCTGCTCGCCGTTGCTGTGCAGCGCGCATACCGCCCGTATTGGCCGGTTGACGCGGCTCGAACCCCGCCGTCCGTCGCGCCGCTCCCCCTGGCCCTGCTCGATACGGTCACCTTTCCGGTCCTGGGGGAAACCGAACCGGCCTGCCTGCCGCTCTGGGCCACCACCCCCCTGATTCTGGAAGACACCAACCAGCTGGACGCGCTGTGCCTCGGGCATCAGGACGAACTGCGGACCCTCCTGCGGCACATCACGTTCATTGGGCGCACCCGCGTGCGCGCCTGGTCGGTCCGCCGCGTCCTCCTGGGCGTGCCCTACGCCCTGGAGGTCATTCAGGCCGAGCGGCGCCGGCCCATTCCCAGAGGCGCGGATTGGGGTGGGTTTACACCCCCGTACCGGCATGCCCCCTGGCACCGGCCGCTCACGTCAGGCTGACCCTGAACGCCCATCAGTTCAGCGGCTGGCCATCAGCATCCACCAGATCCTGGAAGGCCTGCACGGCCGACTGTCCTTTCGCAGCCCCGAGCACCTCCGCCCCAGCCATGATCCGGGTCAATCCAGCTTCGACGTAGGCCTCCAGCGACAGGCCAAAGGCGTCCGCCTGCCGTTGAAGGGCCGCAACGAGTTCGGGCGCGATCTCCACGGTGAGGTCTTCTGACACCTCAACGCCGTCCGCAGACGTGTGGGGCAGCTGGTCGGGTGCCCACGCCAGGAGTTTTCGCGCAGCGCCAGTCACGGCGCCCGCACGGTTCTGATCGTTCTTATCCACAGGGCAAGTGTGACCGCGCGAGACTTCCGGACCAGGCGCTCCGCTCCCCGAGGAGCTACGCGGTCGGCAGGCTGTCGTCGAACCAGCTCACCAATTGCGGTAGCAGACCCGGCCGGTACAGGTCCTTCACGGGCAGCACCTGCAGCACGCCATGCCGGGCGTAGTAGACCCCCAGGCGACGAATGGGCAGCGCACTCCCCACCGTGCCGCCCATACGGTCCAGGATCAGGTACCCGGTGAGTTGCTGCAGGTATGCTCCCTCCAGCTGGAGATGCCGCGTGGCTTTGACCTCGATCAGCAGGTCGTCGAGCAGCACGTCCGCGTCTGCCCCACCGAATCGTCCGGCGGCCGCGAAGTGCGGGTTGAGGACCAGCTGCGACTGCGCCTGGAATATGCCCTGCGGCACCGCGTGAATCAGGGCAAGGACGTCCTGAGCGGCCTCCCGGGGGACCACACCGGCCAGATCGGCGAACCGGCCCGTCCGCACCACCACCTCGTATGACGCGAGCAGCACGGCCGCATGCGCGTGACGGAGCTCGAATGGCCGACCGAGCGCGACCTCCTGCAGCGTCTCTTCCGCCGCGTGGACCACTGCGAGGGTGCGGTCACGCTCCAAATCCAGCGCGGCGCGCCGGGCGATCAGCCCGCCCCGGACGGCCACCAGGCCCGGATTCAGCCCTTCAAGCAGAAAACGGAACGCGTAGTCGAAGGCGGTGCCGACCAGCCCGGGATTGGCGCCCAGGGGCGGGGCGAGCATCGGGGCGGGGGCCGGGTGCGCCTGGCGGGTCAGCGCGGTGCGGATCGCGTGGCGGGCCTCTGGGGTGCCCCGCAGGTACCCGGTGAGGCTGCCGTATTCAGGTGCAGTGGGGCGCGGCAGCGGGGGCGGCAGGGTGGTGGGCTTGGCCTGGGGCGGCGCGGCCCAGCGCAGCCGACAACCAGGCACGTTGGTCATGACCTCTGCCACCTGCCGCTGCGCCAGAGGCCCGTGCAGCGCGTCCACCGCCGCCTGGAGTTCGCGGTACGGTACCAAATCCCGCTCGTCTGAAACCCGCAGCCACTCCGGCGTCCAGGCCCGCGTCGTGAGGTCCAGGTGCACCAGACTGCCATGGGGCAGGGTGAAGAACGCGCCTGTCGGTGGGAGGGGCGAGCGGCGGGGCACAGCCGGCACTCTACGGGGGCAACGTGACCGCACACCGGAGTGAACGTAAGGAAGAGTCTGAGCGGAGGCTGACCTACGACGCTCGTGACCTGACGCCTTCACGCTGATGTTCATATGCGACGGTAGTTCGAGTGTGCTCCCTGCCCACGACCACGTTGACCTTCACTTCTGAATCGCTCGCGCCCCTTGGGACTGCCGCGCCTCCGTCCGCCCATTGACGCCACTTACGAGCCACGCGGCCACTGCTCCCACGCCACTGAGCAGCAGCAGCGACACCCGGTAGCCGCCTGTCCACAGGTACAGCCCTCCCATCAGCACAGGCGTGAGGGCCTGGGCGAGATTCACCGGCCGCGCCAGCCATCCGTTCACGGCACCGTAGAGGCCCGACGGGTACCCCCGCACCAGCAGCTCCGAGCGGGCCAGCGTGAGCGCCCCACTCGCCAGGCCGAACAGTACGATCCCGGTGACCTTCAGCGCTGTGGAGCCACTCAGGAGTAAGCCTGTCCCTGCGGCCAGCAGGCCCATCAGCGTGATGGTCAGGGGCACCGGGCCCACCCAGCGCAGGCACGGCACGAACACCACCCGGCCCGGCAGGGCGCTCAGGCCGAGCAGACCGGTCAGCGCCGCGGCCTCTCCCGGGCGGTACCCGCTGGCGAGCAGCAGGGGCGCCAGTTGCAGGCCCACGCCGACCGTCACGATCCGCGCGAGCGTCAGGCTCGCCGCCAGCTGCCAAGCGGCGCGGTCCGGGGTGAAGGGACCGGTGGCCTGAGAGGCTGGTTCCACTTCCCGGTCCGGTACCTTCCACCACGCCAGGCCCGCCACCGCCAGGAGCAGTCCCGCCAGTCCGAACAGCGCCCCACGCAGGCCCGCAGTATCCAGTAGCAGCGTCGTCAGTGGAACGAAGATGGTGCTCGCCAGCCCAGCCACCAGGGTCACCGTCAGCGTGGCCCGGGTGCGCCGCGCCCCGGCCACATGCTGCCCCAGCACGGTAAAGGCCGCCTCGTAGAACGTCAGCGTCATCGCCAGACCAGCCAGGAGCCAGGCGCAGAGAAACACCCCGTAGTCACGGGTCAGCGCCAGGATGACGAACGCGGCGGCTCCGCAGAGCGCCCCACCGCTCAGGAGGTGGCGGCCGCCCCGCTGGTCGAGGTGCCGGCCCACCCTGGGAGCAAGGACGGCACTCACGAGCAGCGCCGCGGTGAACGCCAGGCCGGTCTGCACGCGGGTCCAGCCGGTGGCGTGCTCGGTGGCGACCGCCAGGAGCGGCTGGGCGTAGTACAACGCGCCGTAGCTCACGGTACACAGCAGGGCCAGCGTCCACACGAGCGGACGCGTGGACGCTGGCCTGGCGGTCATCAGCGGAGGGTGATGGGCGCCTGGGGCGCGCAGCAGCCGGTAGCGGGCTCACAGCTTTCACTGGCCGCCTCGGTGGCCGTGCCGCAGGCGTCCCCCGCTTTGCACTGCACGCCTGGGGTCCGCAGATGCACCGTGATCATGTCAGGCTGAGTGTCCACGTGGGTGACGTGGTACTGCAGGGCTGGGGTCGTGGCGTTTCCGTACTCGAACCGCACTTCGGCCTCTGCGCGCACTGGGATGTGCTTGACGACGCGGTCGTAGATGGCCAGGAACTTCTGATTGGTCATGAACCCGGCCTGGGCCTCTTCGGCACTGCCGTCCATCAGCTGAATGACCGTCTCGCGCCAGGCGTTGGCTTTCCCGCCGCAGTCCATGGCTTCAATGGTGACGGCCTTGACCTCGGTCACGTGGTAGCCCGCGGGCACGAGCACTTCGCCGTGCAGGTGGAACTGGAGGGGCCGCTGGGGCAGGGTGCGCAGGGCGGTGATTAGGGTGGCGGTGGAAGTGTGCTCGCTGAGGCCGGGAATGGGGGCAGTCTGGGTCATGACAGGTCTCCTTATTGACATTCTTCGATGCGTAAGGGTTAAAGAATCAGCAGGTGGGGCAGGGCACGTTGGAGACCGGCATCTGCACGATCACCGGCGGGGTCGGGCGGTCCGGCGTCGGGCGGGCGAGATGCGCGCGGCGGGCCAGCTCGGCGTCCCGCAGCAGGTCCTGGTGGTGGGCGAGGGCGACGAGATGAAGGGTCAGGGGGTTCATACGGCCTCCTTCTGGAAGTGGGGTACCGCCGCGAGGAGCGTGTCCAGGGCCGTGTGGGCGAGGTGCAGGCCCTGGGCGCTGAGGGTGTAGTACGTCCATTTGCCGCGCTTCTCGCTTGTGACGAGCCCGGCCTCGACGAGGATTTTCATGTGGTGGCTGGTGGTGGGCTGACTCAGGCCAAGGCGTTCCTGGACGTCGCAGGTGCAGACGCCCTGCCCGGTGGAGCAGCAGCCCGCGTCGGCGGTGGCCAGGAAGTGCAGGGCCTTGAGGCGGTGCACGTCGCCCAGCGCTTTGAACACGGCTGCTGTTCCATCGAAGTCCATGGATGAATCGTAGGTGTTACATAGAAGAATGTCAATGGGTGATTGAGGTCATGTCACCTGACCGCTCTTCTTCGCGCCAGGTGCCGGACCACGACGGCCGCGTCCTGCCCCGCGCCCCGCAACGTCGCGGACGACAGCGCCCGCTGCCCACTCAACCCCACGTAGTACAGCCCCGGCACCGTCCGACTCACACCCAGGCGCTGCACCGGCTCCCCCTGCCGGTCCAGTGCCCCGGTGCCGCGCAGGAACTCCAGATTCGCCCGGTACCCCGTTGCGAAGATCACCGCGTCCACCCGCTCCTCCTGACCATCCGGCCACACGACGCCAAAAGCCGTCAACCGCGTGAACATCGCCCGCTGATCCAGGCGGCCCTCCCGGAACGCCGCCCGGTACCGTCCCGGATCAAAGACATTCCGGGGAGACGGCAGGCGCCGGAGGTGCCCCAGGGTCAACTGATCCACCCGCGCCCAGGTCAACCAATCGTGGATATCCCGGCCCAGCGGCCGCTGCGGCGTGAACTGCACCCGCGTTCGGGTCGCCAGGGTAACGTGGGCGACGCCCGCCAGCTCCACGGCGATCTGCACCGCCGAGTTCCCCGCCCCCACCACCAGCACCCGCTGCCCCGCGAAGGGCGCCGGCTCCTGATACGCCAGGGAGTGCAGCACCCGCCCTTTGAAGAACGCTCGGCCTGGAAGCTCAGGCACAAACGGACGGCGAAACGTCCCCGTGGCCGCCACGACCGCGCGCGACCGGAAGGTGCGTCCATCCGCACACAGCACCCGGAAGCCCTCCCCGTCGGGCAGCACCTGCGCCACCTCGGCTCCCGTCTCCATGGGAAACCCGAAATGGGAGGCGTAGGCCTCCAGGTACGCCACGACCTCATCCCGCGTGGGATACCGCTCCGGGTTCCCGGGGAAGGGCCAGCCGGGCAGAGACGCGTGCCGTGCAGGGGAAAACAGCTTCAGGCTCGCGTAATGCTGCGGCCAGGACCCGACCGGCCTTGGACCGGCTTCCAGTATCTGGAACCGCAGACCGTGACCCCGCAGGTGATACGCCGCGGCGAGTCCAGCCTGCCCAGCACCGATGACCAGGGCGTCCAGTCGATTGGTCATGACGGGCCCCGTTGCGGGAGTGCCAGCTGCAGGACCACAGCGGAGGACGGACATCCCCCTTGCAGCTGGGACGACGCCTGGAGTGCGGCCGGCAGCGCGTCGCGCGTAACCGGGCGGAAGCCGAGCTTCGGGAAGAAACCTGCGGCCGTCGTGGTGAGCAGCGTCAGGGTCTCCAGCTCCCCCGCCGTGGCCCGCTCGATCATCTCCCGCGTCAGGGCCAGTCCGAGCCCGAAACCCTGGTGATCGGCACGCACCGCCACCGAGCGCAGCAGCCCGTGCGGACCGTACTGTTCCAGGCCCGCCACCCCCAGCACGTCGTCTCCCTGGACCGCCAGCACGAAGTCGGCGAGATGAGCATGCACGCCCTCCAGCGATAGTTCAGCCGCGATCAGGAGGGCCTCAAGGATCGGCAGCTCGGCGGCCGCCGCTTCACGGAAGGTCACGGCGTGGCGCATGCCCCACCGTCCTCTGCGGCGCAGGCGCATTCGGCTTCGAGGGCGTCCGCCAGGAGTTCCAGGGCCCGCAGCACGTTGGCCTGTTCGACTTGGGGCACCCGGCCCAGCAGGCGAGCGGACTGCTGGCACAGTTCCGTGTTCAGGCGGCGAACCTGCGCGTGGCCGGCTGGGGTCAGGGTGAGCACCACCACGCGCCGGTCGGTCTGGCCTGCCTGCTTGTCGACCAGGCCTTCCCGGACCAGTTCATCCACGTTGCGGCTCATCCAGGCCTTGTCGGCCCCGAGTTGGCGGCCGAGATCCGCGAGGGTCAGGGGGCCTGCGCGGCCGAGGGTGGTGAGGACCTGGCAGCGGGTGAGGCTGTGAATGCCGCAGCAGCTGGCGGTGTGCTGCTGGAGGGTGGTGTGAAGCCGCGTGATGCGGCGCAGCAGGTCGCTGGGGTCCTGGGTCATCCTCACTCCTTTCGTTGCACTTGACAACGATCTATGGAGACCGTACTTCTGAAGGGAAGTCATTGTCAACATCAACGATCTGGAGGCCCCCATGACCCTACACCGACCCCGCCCCGCCACCCCAGCCGACGCCGCCGACATCGCCCGCATCTACACCCAGGGCATCGAAGACCGCAGCAGCACCTTCGAAACCCGCCCCCGCACCGCCCAGGACATCACCCCCTGGTTCGACGGCACCCACCCCATCGTCGTGGTGGAACGTGGGGACCAGGTCACCGCCTTTGCCAGCACCAGCCTCTACCGGCCGCGCGACTGCTACGCCGGCATCGCCGAGTTCAGCGTGTACGTGGACCGCGCCCAGCGGGGCACGGGCGCCGGGAAGGCCGCCATGCAGGCCCTGATTCCCGCCGCGCAGGCCGCCGGGTACTGGAAGCTCCTGTCCCGCGTGTTCCCCGAGAACGCGGCCAGCCGGGCGCTCCTGGCGTCCCTGGGCTTCCGCGAGGTCTGCACCTACGAGCGGCATGGCCAACTGGACGGCGTCTGGAAGGACGTGGTGATCGTCGAGAAACTGCTGTCAGGGGAGGATGGCCCCTGGACCCGAGGTTCGGGCCCGGTGGGCCATGCGAGCACCGTGAAGATGTGGCCGTGAGTCCCACCACCTGAGCACCTGAGCGCCCAGACTGGTCGTTCGCTGAGCCGGCTGCCGCCAGGGCGTCGGGGGTGCGCGTGCCGCGCCCCTGGCTGCTGCCCGGATCAGGCGCCGGATACGCAGGCCGTGAATGGGGCCGCTGCGCCTGCCCGTTGTGCGGCAGCAGCGGCCCGGGCCATCCACTGGGTTCTCCTGGGGGTGGCTCAGGCCGCCGGTCTGGTCGGTCCTGGTGCCGGCTGGGCGTCATGGGCGGTGTTCGGGGTGGGGGTCTACGGTCTGCCAGTGCTGCTGGTGATGGTGGAGGTGCACGTGCTGGTCCACGTGCTGCACCGCGCTTCACGGCCGCCAGTGGTGCGGCCCGCGCTCGTCTTTGGTGCGTTTGAGGTTGTCACCGCCGATGCGGTCGAGCTGGCCGTGGGTGTGGCCGTCAGCGCACATGACGGGCCTGTACTGCTGGATCGGGCTGTTCATGGTCCTGGGGATCCTCCTGGAGCGTACGCTCTGCGGCGGGCGGCCCCTGTGCGTGGTGACCCAACCGGGTTTGACGTCTGAACATGTCAACATATGAATGGGTGCTCAGGTATAATGCCGTCATGTCCACCCACGCCCCCCTCCCCGACCCACCCCACCCCCTCACGTACTTCGTGGACGGCATGGACTGCGCCAGCTGCGTCGCCAAAGTCGAGCGCATGGTCGGCACCCTCCCCGGCACCGACGGCGTCAAAACCAGCTTCACCAAACAAACCCTCACCCTCCACCTCGACGAGCAACAAACCCCCCGCACCACACTCGAAAAAAACCTGCGGGCCCTGGGCTACACCCCCTCACTGATCGGCCCGCCCCCCGCGCCCACCGACACCCCGCACGCCGCGCCTGACCACGACGCGCACGACCACGCCGGACACACCCACGACCTCGCCCCCGCCGGCACCCCCTGGTACCGCACCGGTCAGGGCCGCCTGGTCGTCACCTCCGGCGTCCTGCTGCTCGCCGCCTGGCTCTTCGGCTTCATCGAACCCCGCTTCGCCACCGCCGGGTACATCGCCGCGACGCTGCTGGGCGTGTGGCCCCTGGCCAAGAAAGCCGTCGCCAGCGCCCGACTCGGCGACCCGTTCAGCATCAACATGCTCGTCAGCCTCGCCGCCATCGGCGCCGTCGCCATCGGCGAAGCGCCGGAAGGCGCGGTCGTGGTGTTCTTCTTCGCCATCGGCGAACTCCTCGAAGGGGTCGCCGCGGGACGCGCCCGCGCCGGCATTCAGGCCCTCGCCGCCCTGGCCCCCAAAACCGCGCTGCTCGTCGAAGGCACCGGCACCCGCGAGGTTCCAGCCGATCAACTCCAGGTGGGTCAAACCGTGCAGGTGAACCCTGGCGGGCGCGTCCCAGCCGACGGCACGATCCTCACGGGCACCTCCAGCCTCGACGACAGCCCCGTCACCGGCGAAAGCGTTCCCGTCACCAAAAGCGCTGGCGACCCGGTCTTTGCCGGGAGCATCAACGTGGGCAGCACCCTGACCGTTCAGGTGGATAAGGCCGCCAGCGACAACACCATCGCCCGCATCATCCACCTGGTCGAGGAAGCCGAAAGCAGCAAAGCGCCCACCGCCCGCTTCATCGACCGCTTCAGCCGCTCCTACACCCCAGGCGTCGTGCTGGTCTCCGCGCTGGTCGCCCTGGTGCCCCCCCTCGCGTTCGGCGGCGCGTGGCACGAGTGGCTGTACAAGGGCATCAGCCTACTGCTGATCGGCTGCCCCTGCGCGCTGGTCCTGAGCGTCCCCGCGTCCATCACCAGCGCCATCAGTGCCGGCACCCGCCGCGGACTCCTCATCAAGGGCGGCGGCGCCCTGGAAACCATCGGTAGCGTCAAGACGGTCGCGTTCGACAAGACCGGCACCCTCACCGCCGGCAAACCCAGGGTGACCGACGTCCTCGGACTGGGCCTCGACCGGACCGAGGTGCTGCGCCTCGCGGCGGCCGTCGAGTCCGGCAGCAGCCACCCACTCGCCCACGCCATCACCCAGGCCGCGCAGGAGGGCCAGATCCGCGTGCCGGCCGCCACGGACGCCCAGGCGCTCCCAGGCAAAGGCGCAACCGCCACCGTCGAGGGCCGCGCGCTCAGCGTCACCTCCCCCCGGCACGCCGCGACCCTGACCACCCTTGATCCAGAGCTCAGCCGCGCGGTCACGGCGTTTGAAGAGCAGGGCCGCACCGCCGTCGTTCTCCTGGAGGGCGCCACCGCGCTGGGCGTCATCGCCATCCGCGACGAGCCCCGCGCCGACGCCCGCGCCGCGCTGGCCCGGCTGCGTGACCTGGGCGTGCACACCGTCATGCTCACGGGCGACAACGCCCGCACCGGTCAGGCCATCGCCCGCAACCTGGGCTTGGACGTGCAGGCCGAACTGCTCCCCGAGGACAAGCTGCGCCTCATCGCCGAACTGGGAGCCCAGGGCGGCGTGGCCATGGTCGGCGACGGCATCAACGACGCCCCCGCGCTCGCCCAGTCCGACGTGGGGATCGCCATGGGCGGCGGCACGGACGTGGCGCTGGAAACCGCGGACGCCGCGCTGCTGCAAGAACGCGTGACGGGCGTGGCGGACCTGGTCGCCCTCTCCCGCGCCACGATGGGCAACATCAAGGTCAACATCGCCTTCGCGCTGGGCCTCAAGGCCATCTTCCTCGTCACGACGTTGCTCGGCTACACCAATCTCTGGATGGCGATCCTGGCCGACACGGGCGCCACCGCCCTGGTCACCGCGAACGCCCTGCGGCTGCTGACCTGGAAAGGTCAAGCGGCCCCCAAGGCTGCGCCCATCACGCCGGCGCCGCGCGCCGCGTAACGTCAGGCATGCCGGACATCACGCTCTACACCGTGCCGCAGTGCGCGGACTGCGAAGCCATCAAACGCCTCCTGCAGCGTGAGGGCGCCGCGTTCACCGAGCGGAACGTGCGCGGCGACCCGCAGGCCCTGGCGGAGATGCAGCGCCGCGCGGACGTCCGGATCGCGCCGGTCACCATCATCGGCGACGAGGTGGTGTACGGTCCCTTCAGTGACCAGCGCCCCCGCATTCTGGCGGCCTTGTCGGGACGCGCGTGAGCGTCGCCCTCTCGCAGATTCTGGCCCTCACGCTCATCCCGGTGGGGGCCACGGTCGTTGGGGGCGCCGTGGCCGCGTTCCGCGCACCCGCCGACCGCACGCGCAGCTTCGTGCAGCATTTCGCCGCGGGCGTGGTGTTCGCGGTGGTGGCCGGGGAACTGCTGCCGGAGATCACCAGAGGGCATCAGCCGCTGGGCGTCGTACTCGGCTTCGCGCTGGGCGTGGCGGTGATGCTGCTCGTGCGGCAGTGGGCCGAGCGGCTCGAAGGGGCGGCTGAGGCGCGCGCCGCGTCCACCGTGAACCTGGGCTTGATCGTCGCGGTCGGGATTGACGTGCTGCTCGACGGACTGCTGATCGGCGTGGGCTTCGCGGCGGGCGCGCGGGTCGGCACGCTGCTCATCGTGGCGTTGACGCTGGAACTGCTGTTCCTGGGCGTGTCCGTCGCGTCCAGCCTCGTGCAGGACGGCGCGTCCCGGGGCCGCGTGATCGGCACAGTCGGCAGTCTCAGCCTGCTCGTGATCGTGGGGGCACTCCTGGGCGGCACGCTCCTGCAAGGCCTCACGGGCCTGGCGCTGGAGATCACCCTGTCGTTCGGCGCGGCCGCGCTCCTGTTCCTGGTCACAGAGGAGCTGCTGACCGAGGCGCACGAGGTGAAGGAGACGCCCCTGATCACCGCCGCGTTCTTCGCGGGCTTCGTGGCGCTGTACCTGCTGGAACTGCTGACCTGAGCGACTCTGGCCGCGTCGGCCGCGCGGGCACGACCCTGTGATCCGGCCGCAGGCCCGAACCGAGCACGCCAATTGGGCGCTTCGTTAGGGCGCGTCCGGGGGGGCCGTGCCGAGCAGGGGTTGCTGCGCGCGCAGGGTCTTGGGTGCGTCCGGGTGCCAGGGGAAGCGGCCCTGCGGGTCCGCCCACACGCACTGCAGGACCGGGAACGCCTCGTTCCCGTACAGCCACAGGGCGTACTCCAGGTAATCCCGGTAGGCCTGCTCAGGTGCGGCAACGAACTGGCAGAGGTGTCCGTCCAGCACATCCGGGGTGACCTCCCCGTCGCTGAAGCGGCGCTGCTGCGCGTGGATGGCCTGGCCCGCCGCGCTGAGGGTCCGCTCCATGACGTCGGGGGGCTGGCCGATCATGATGAGCTCCGGGTGCTGATCGTGGGCCCACAGGCCCACCGTGAACGCGAAGCCGGGGCCTTCCGGGTCTTCGGGAATGGTCAGGACGGTCCACCCCTGCTGCTGGATGAGGTGAAGCACCCTGGAGTCGAATTCGGTCTCTGGCGCGGACAGGGCTGAGAGCATGATGGGTCTCCTGTGCAGGGCGTAACGTCTTCGGTTCAGTGTACGGCTGGACGCTGGCGCGGCTCCCTGCCGTTTGGGGGCAAGGCCGGGGGAATGCGGTCCTCGGAAGAGCGGGGCGGAGTTGCCGAATCGGCCCCCGCCCCCGTCCGCTCGCCGTTGGTTCCGGCGCTGCGGGCGCCTCGTGGGTGTCTGTGGCCGTTACGCGGCGGGCGCGGACGTCAGGCGGACGCGGTTGAGCGTCAGCGCGTTCACGGTGACGATCACGGTGCTGGCGCTCATCAGCAGGGCCGCCCACTCCGGGCGCAACAGGATGCCGTACGCGGGGTACAGCGCGCCCGCCGCGAACGGGATGGCCAGCAGGTTGTAGATCGCCGCCCAGAAGAGGTTCTGCTTGATCTTGCCGCGCACCTGCCGCGCCAGGCTGATGCTGCCGGCCACGTCGGCGGGGTTGCTGCGGACCAGCACGACGTCCGCCGTTTCGACGGCGACGTCCGTCCCGGCACCGATGGCGACGCCGACGTCCGCCTGCGCGAGCGCCGGGGCATCGTTCACGCCGTCCCCGACCATGGCAACCGTCCGGCCCTGCGCCTGCAGCTCGGTCACCTTCGCTGCCTTCTCTCCGGGCAGGACTTCGGCCAGTACCGTGTCCATCCCCAGCTGGCGAGCCACGGCCTCGGCGGTGTGGCGGTTGTCGCCGGTCAGCATCACCGTTTTCACGTTCAGGGCGTGCAGGGCGGAGACCGCCTGACGCGCCGAGGCCCGGATGGTGTCCGCCACCGCCACCACGCCCAGCGCCTGCCCGTCCGCCGCGACGTACATGGCCGTCTTCCCGTCCGCCGCGAGGCGGTCCACGTCACCGGACAAGCTCCCCAGCGCGATTCCTTCTCGGTCCATCAGCTTGCGGTTGCCGATCAGGACCTGCCGCCCGCCAACCGTGGCCTGCACGCCGTGCCCGGGAATGCTCTCGAAGGTCTCCGGGCGCGTGACGGTCACGCCGCGTGACTCGGCCCCTTTGACAATGGCTTCGGCCAGTGGGTGCTGGGACGGCTGATCCGCGGACGCCGCGAGGCGCAGCAGGTCGGTCTCGCTCGCGCCAGCGGCAGGGATGACGTCCGTCAGGGCCGGCTTCCCTTCAGTTAAGGTGCCGGTCTTGTCGAACACGACCGTGTCGACGCCCGCCGTGGCTTCCAGCGCCGTGGCGTTCTTGAACAGCACGCCCTCACGCGCGCCCCGGCCGACCCCGACCGTGATGGCCGTCGGCGTGGCCAGCGCGAGCGCGTCCGGGCAGGCGATCACGATGGCGGACACCGCGGCCGTCAACGCGAACACCACGCCCTGCCCGCCCAGGAAGGACCAGGCCAGGAAGGCCAGCAGGCCACTGCCCAGCGCCACGAACACCAGGTACTTCCCCGCCTGATCGGCCAGCCGCTGCGCGGGGGCCTTGCTGGCCTGCGCGTTCTGCACCATCTGCACGATGCGCGACAGGGCGGTGTCGGCCCCGACCGCGGTCGCGCGGAACTGGAAGGCCCCGTTCTGGTTCACGGTGCCGCCCGTCACTTTGGCACCAGTGGTCTTGGCCACCGGAATGGGTTCCCCCGTGATCATGCTTTCGTCCACGTAGCTGCTGCCGTCTGTGACCTCACCGTCCACCGGAACGCGGTCGCCGGGCCGCACGGCCAGCAGGTCACCGACGCCCACCTGCTCAAGGGGTACTTCAACTTCCTGGCCATGTCGCACCACGCGGGCGGTGCTGGGGGCCAGTTTCAGCAGCGCCTCCACGGCCCGCCCGGTGGCGAACCGCGAGCGCATCTCCAGCCAGTGCCCGAGCAGCGACAGGGTGGTCAGCATCGCGGCCGCTTCGAAGAAGACTTCAGTGCCGCCCAGCGCGAACGTCGCGTACACGCTGAAAGTCCAGCTCACCAGGATACCCGTGGCGATCAGGGTCATCATGTTCGCCTCGCCGCGCCTGAGGGCGCGCCAGGCGGCGGAGATGAACGGCCAGCCGCCCCACCAGACCACCGGGGTGGACAGAAGCAGCCCGAACCACGCCATGGACAGCCCGAACGGGGGCATGGCCGTGAAGCCGAAGGTCTCACCGATCGGGGAGTACAGCACCACCGGCAGCGTCAGCACGAGGCTGATCACGAAGCGGCGCAGCATGTCGCCCACCATGTGCTCCCCGTGCCCGGCGTGCTCGTCATGTTCCGCGTGCGCGGCGTGAGGGTGCTCGTGCGGGCCCGTGGGGGGGCCTTGGGTCTCCAGCGTGGCGCCGTGCGCGTGGTGTTCGTGCCCCACGCTGGGTTGCCCGGGTTGCGCGGCCGACGGATCGGCGTCCTGGCAGGCGCAGTCGTAGCCGGCCGCGTGCAGGTGACGCTGAAGGTCCGCGCCTGTCACGCGGCGCGGGTCGTAGCCGATGTGCGCGGCGGCGCGGGTGCGGTCCACGTGCACGGACGTGACGCCGGGCAGCTGGCGGAGGTGGCGTTCCAGGTCGGCGAGGTCCGAACCGCCGTGGCAGTTGCGGACGTTCACCTCCAGAACGGCGGGTGCGGTGGTGTGCGGGTGGGTGTGCGCGTGGTGGTCAGGCGTCGTCATACCGGTCTCCTGTGAAGGTCGCCGTGGGGGCCGGCCTGGGCCCGGGCGGGCCGCCGGGATCGCTGCGGGGCGCTCAGCGGGCGGTGAGGACGTCCATCAGCTCGTCTACCAAGTCCGCGGCGTCCCCGCGGGCGGCGGCGGTGGTGACGTGCGCCTGCAGGTGGCCGCGCAGGACGACGTTGGCCACGCCGTTCAGGGCGCCCTGGACGGCTTTGAGCTGCTGGAGGATGTCCAGGCAGTACACGTCCGGGTCTTCGAGGGCGCGGCGGATGCTGTCGAGGTGGCCGCGAGCGATGGCGAGGCGGCGCGCGGCCTGCTTGCGGCTGTCCTCGGGCATGCACAGGTGCAGCGGGTCCGTGTGGCGGTGCCCGTCGTGGGCGGTGACTTCGGCGGGTTGCGTGGGGGTCACTTCGGGTGGGCGACCTGGGCGCCGTAGCCTTCGTCGAGCACGGCGGCGATGAGGGCGTCAGGCTGGGCGGTGCCGTGCACGGTGGCGGTGCCGGTGCTGAGGTTCACGTGGGCGTCGGTGACGCCGGGGACGGCGCGCAGGGTGTTGGTGACGCTGGTCTGGCAGTGGCCGCAGGTCATGCCGGTGATGGTCAGTTCCGTCTGGGTCATGGGTGGTCCTCCGAACTGCACGGTATACCCTCCCCCCAGGGGTGTCAAGACGAGGCAGCGCGTGGCGGCGTGCCATAAGGCACTATGGGTGGGGCTATTGCAGACCCTCCCCGGCTGGATGTATGCTGGGATCATCAGTAACCCCCCCCCAGGGGGTAAGGAGCGAAGATGACGCAAACCATCGAACTGGGCGTGCAGGGCATGACCTGCGCCAGCTGCGTGGGCCGGGTCGAACGCGGCCTGAAGAAAGTGGATGGCGTGGAAGACGCCACCGTCAACCTGGCCACCGAACGCGCCACCGTCACGTACGATCCGGCCGTCACCACACCCCAGGCGCTGCTCGACAAGGTCAAGGCTGTCGGCTACGAGCCGGTCCTGAGCCACATTGACCTGGGCGTGCAGGGCATGACCTGCGCCAACTGCGTCGGCCGCGTCGAACGCGCCTTGAAGAAAGTGGATGGGGTGATCGGCGCCACCGTCAACCTCGCCACCGAGCGCGCCAGCATCGAGTACCTGCCGGCCAGCGTCAGCCCGGGGCAACTCAAGGCGGCCATCCGCCAGGCGGGGTACGAGGTCCTCGAAGCGCAGGCCGGCGTGAGCCGTGAGGATCAGGAGCGTGAGGCGCGCGCCCAGGAAGTCGCGCACCTGCGCCGTCAGGTACTGTTCAGTGCGGTCTTCGCCCTGCCGCTGCTGCTGATCGCCATGGTACCCATGCTGGTTCCCGCCGCGGAGGACTGGCTGATGACCACCTTCGGCCACCGCGTGATGAGCACGCTGAACTGGGTGATGCTGGCCCTCGCGTTACCCATCCAGTTCGGGCCGGGCCGGCGTTTTTACCGCCTGGGCTGGAAGAGCCTGCGCGTCCTGTCCCCGGACATGAACGCCCTGGTGATGATTGGCACGACCGCCGCCTTCGGGTACTCCCTGATCGCGACCGTGGCCCCCGGCATCTTCCCGGACGGCACCGCGCACGTGTATTACGAGGCGTCCGGCGTGGTCATCACCCTGATCCTGCTGGGCAAATACTTCGAAGCGGTGGCCAAGGGCCGGTCCAGCGAGGCCATGAAGAAACTCCTCTCCCTGCAGGCGAAAACCGCCCGGGTGGTCCGCCGCGGTCAGGAACTCGAAGTGCCCGCGGATGAGGTGCTCGTCGGCGACGTGATTGCCGTCCGCCCGGGCGAGAAGATTCCCGTGGACGGACAGGTGCTCAGCGGCGCCTCCTTCGTCGATGAGAGCATGATCACCGGGGAGCCCGTGCCGGTGGGCAAGCAGGCGGGCGCGCCCGTGGTGGGCGGCACGATTAACCAGAACGGTGCGCTCACCGTTCAGGCCACGAAGATCGGTGCGGACACCGCGCTGGCGCAGATCATCAAACTCGTGGAAACCGCGCAGGGCAGCAAGCCGCCCATCCAGGGGCTCGCGGACCGGGTCGTGGCCGTGTTCGTGCCGGTCGTGCTGGGCATCGCGGCCCTGACGTTCCTGCTGTGGCTGATCTTCGGCGGGCCGGGCGCCCTGAGCTTCGCGCTGATCACGACGGTCGCAGTGCTGATCATCGCCTGCCCCTGCGCCATGGGCCTGGCCACCCCCACGAGCATCATGGTCGGGACCGGCAAAGCCGCCGAACTGGGCGTGCTGTTCAAAGGGGGCGGCGCGCTCGAGGGCCTACAGGACGTGCAGGTGGTCGCCGTCGACAAGACCGGCACGCTGACCAAAGGCAAGCCGGAACTCACCGACCTTGTCACTGCCCCTGGATTTGACCGTGCCGAGGTGCTCGGGCTGGTCGCGGCGGCCGAACAGCAGAGCGAGCACCCTATTGCCCGCGCCATCGTGGACGCCGCGAAAAAAGAAGGCGTCGCCCTAGCCCCCTCCGAGCACTTCGAAGCGGTGCCCGGCTTCGGGCTGGAAGCGCGGGTCAGTGGTCGGCTCGTGCAGGTCGGCGCGGACCGGTACATGACCCGGCTGGGCCTGAACCCGCAGGTGTTCCAGGGGCACGCCGAGCGCCTGGGTGACGAAGGCAAGAGTCCGCTGTACGCCGCCATCGACGGCCGGCTCGCCGCGATCATCGCGGTGGCCGACCCAGTCAAGGACGGCAGCCTGGACGCCGTGAAGGCCCTGCACGCCCAGGGGCTGCGGGTCGCGATGATCACCGGCGACAACACGCGCACCGCCCACGCCATCGCCCGGCAGCTGGGGATCGACACGGTCCTGGCCGAGGTGCTCCCCAGCGGCAAGAGTGACGCGGTCAAGGACCTCCAGGCCACCGGGCAGAAGGTCGCGTTCGTTGGGGACGGCATCAACGACGCGCCGGCGCTGGCGCAGGCGGATGTGGGCCTCGCGATCGGTACCGGCACGGACGTCGCCGTCGAAACGGCCGACGTGATCCTCATGAGCGGCGACCTGCGCGGCGTTCCGAACGCGTTCGCGCTCAGTCGCGCCACGCTGCGCAACATCCGCCTGAACCTGTTCTGGGCGTTCGCGTACAACATCATCCTGATCCCCGTCGCGGCCGGCGCCCTGTACCATGCCTTCGGCACGCTGCTCAGCCCGGTGCTGGCCGCGGCCGCCATGGGCTTTTCGAGCGTCTTCGTGCTCAGCAACGCCCTGCGCCTGCGCGGCTTCCGCCCGCCCGTCCGCGCGGGCGCGGCGGTCCCCGCAGCCCCCAGTCCCGCCCTCGCCTGATCTCTTCTCTCCCAGGAGTCCTGCCATGACGAAACTCACTGTCGGCCCGTACGTCGCGTCCATGAAAACCAGCCCCGCCCAGGTCCGGGACCGTGAGGCCTTCCTGACCCGCGCCCGCCTCCGGGATGACGTGCCGACCGTTGCGGGCCTGCCCCTGGTTGGCCTGGGCGGCTCCTGCGGCAAACCCGCCTTCCTCCTGCCGTACCTGATCCGCTGGGACGACGTGAACACCCAGGCCCTGGAGGACGTGGGCGCCGAATTCGGCTGCTTCGTGGAGTACGGCGCGTACCCCCACCTGAAACTCCAGGACGGGGGTCAGGAGGTCGCGGCCGTGCAGGACTGGAGCAACATAGGCATGGTGTTCATCCGGCCCGGGTACGAGCGCGGGGAGGAACTCCTCGTTCGTCTGCGGGACGCGCTCGCCCCGTCCGGGGGGTAAGACACCTCCCCTGTTGAGAGCACCTATCGGCGTGGCCGCCCCTTGAGGCGTTCACGCCGGCTGCCTGTGTGGAGGAAAAACGGACGTGAAAGTGTGCCATTGTGGTACACTCTGGGTCCAAGGAGCCCCCCATGACCGCCCTGAGTGACCACCTGCTGATCGACGCCCGCAGCCCCGTGAACGGCAAACTTGACGCCCGCCGCCTGGCTCAGGCATTCGGCATGACCCTGCGCGAACTCGCGCAGGCCACCGGCCGCGACCCCAGCGGCCTGAGCAAGCACCCCACCAGCGACACCCTGCAGGTCCCCCTGCACGACCTGGAAACCGTGGGCCTGCAACTCAGGGACGTGTTCGGCGACCTCAGCGTGGGGCGCATGTGGCTGCGGGCCCCCAACCCGGTCCTCGGGGGCCGGACGCCGATCAGTTACCTCCTCGACCGCCGCCCGGTGGCCGTCCGGCGCCTGCTGACCCTGGCCGAGACAGGCACCCCGACTTGACCGACTTCAAGGCCCTGAAGCGCGCCCTGCTGGGCGCGCCCGTCTGGACGCCCCCTGGCGTCCTCGACACGTACCGCACGGTGCCGCTGCTGGCGCTGCGCAAGTACAACCCCGACCCGCTGAATACGGACGGGTCCCTGGTCACCGGCGGGCGGTACAACGCGCCGGAGGACCTGCCGGGCGCGCACGCCATGCTGTACGTCGCGGAGCACCTCAGCGTCGCGCACGCGGAAGCGGGCGCCATTACGGTCGTCACAGGCGCGACTGGCCTGCAGATCCAGCCCGGACCCGACCAGCGGCCCCGGCTGGACATCACCGTCAAACTGCGCCTCGGCAGCGTCCTGGACCTGACCGACCCGGCGGTCCTGACCGTCCTGAGCCTGCACCCATCAGACCTGCTGCAGGCGTGGCTCCCCTTGAACGTGGAGGGCCAGCTGGCCCTCACGCAGGTGCTGGCCCGCGCCGCGCTGGACAGCGCCCGGTTCGACGCCATCCGCTACCCGAGCGCCCGGTACCCGGGCGGGCGGAACTACGCCGTGTTCCCGGACCGCGTCGCCCCGCAGGACCGGGCTGTACATGATCCGGACGGCGAACTGAGCGTCTTCCCGGGGCCCGCCCGGCCCTGAATTACAGGGCGCGCGCGATGGCCTCCACGGCGCGCAGGCCCTGCCCGAAGCGCGCCATGGCCTCCCGGTGCCGCTCCAGTTCGCTGTACGGCAGGTACCGCATGTGCAGGTGCCCCACCGCCTGAAATGCGGGCCGGCGCAACTGGTCGCGCACGTCCGCCTCGCGGCTGTCGGGCGCCACCAGGTACAGGCCCTGCACGGCCCGTTCCGGCGCGCCCAGCGCCAGGTCCAGCAGCCGGACAATGCCGGAGTAAATGGACGTGGTGTGCTCCACCTCGAACGCCGCGGCGGGCGCCAGCGTGCCCCGCTCGAACCACACCACGTCAATCAGGCGCACGGCATCCGCGCCGGGCGTGCCCGCAATGCCCGCTGGCAGGGTGTCCAGACACCCGTCCCCCAGGCGGCCACCCGCGCACGCGCGGGAGCGGTCATTCGCGGCGATCCACACTTCGAAGCCCAGGGCCAGGCCCAGGTCCCGCAGCCAGCCCTGCACCTGCGTGTGCGTGTGATCCTGCGCCAGCGCGGCCTCCTGCGCCTTGCGGGCCGCTTTGCTCTCCTCGCGCACCTGCGCCAGGTCCGCGCGCCACGCCTCCACGTCCGGGCCGTCGTCCGCGCGCGGGGGCGCGGCGTACCGGCCGCTGCCCACGTCGAACATCAAGCCCGCCACGGCGCCCAGGTCATTGGACAGCAGGCTGCGGTGCGCGTGCGTCAGTCGCAGCAGGCCCGCCCGCAACGCCAGGTACTCCTCCCACTTGCCCAGCTTGACTTTCGCGCCGGTCACGGCGTTGTACCCGTTCACGATGGCGGTGTTGAAGGGCGGCATCAGGGTCGGGTGCAGGAAGTACATCAGGTTCGCCGCGGCGGGCCCGAGGCCCTTGATGCCGCGCGCGTCCAGCGTGCGAATGGCCTGCAGGAGTTCCTGCTCGGTGGTGCAGCATGCGCAGGTGTCCAGGAAGTGCCCGAACGCCCGCTGGTGCTCCGGGTGCTCGTAGATGTCGGGGATGCGCAGCTTGGGTTTCCACAGGAACGCGTGGTCCGCGCCGCGGAACATCTGCCGCTGCTCCGCGATGGAATGCACGACCGTCTCCAGGGACGACCCCCGGTACTGGGTGCCGAAGCGGTCCTCGCGGATTTCACGGACGACCACCTGAATGCCCCGGCGGATGGACCGGAAGTTCTTCAGGCGCTCGTCCCAGAGGAACCAGGTTCGGTACGTGCCGCCGGGATCGTCCCGCCAGTGACGGATCAGCGTGTCAAGCGTGTGCATGTGGTGGCGCGGAGTGTAACACGCGCCTGAGGCCACCGGGGCACCAGATGCGCGCCGGGTCCAGTCCTCCCATCTGCCTGACGAGCTGGGACGGACCTGCACCGAGGAGACCGGGGCGGTGCACGCACAGCGGCGCGCGGGTGACCGTCATCCAGGCTGCGGCTGTGGCCCACCCTTTGCCCACGGCAAGTCCCCACCCGCCGCCCTATTCCTAGAAATCCGACTGGATTGGTTGACTTGGTTGAAGCGGGTTGCATACAGTTCGGAGGTGATGTCACGCGCTTCCCTCCTCCTGCTTGGCCTGTCCCTCTCCAGCACCGCCCTGGCCGCCCCCAAAGACCCCGTCAAGTTCGCCGTGACCCTGGAACAGATGCGCGGCCACTACGACGCCAGCCTCCTGAACTACCGCGGGGGCGACCTGGCCATGGCCGCCAAGCACGCCAAGCACCCCGCCAACGAGCTGTACGCGGCGGTGCGCAGTGACCTAACGCCCGCCCTCCAGCAGAAGTTCGTGGCCGACTACGCCCGCATCAATGCCACCCTGGCCGCCAAGAAACCCTACGCGGAGTACCTGAAGGTCATGAACACCTTTTACGCCGACGTGGACGCGGCGCTCGCCACGCTGGGCGCCACGCGCAGCGATCCCAAGTTCGCGGCGCAGGTCATCGCCCAGATTCTGGAGAACGCCGAGCACGAGTACGAAGAGGGCGTGCAGGGCGGCAAAGTCACGAACCTCGCCGAGTACCAGGACGCCATCTACTACATCGCGCGCGCGCAGCTGTGGTTCGACAAGAACGCGAAGACCTTCCCCCAGCACCAGCGCGAGGAGACCAGCCAGGCACTCAAGGCCGCCGCGGCTGTCGTGACCCGCAAGGGCGACGTGACGGCCCTGGAGAAAGCCGTGGATCAGGCGAAAGAGGAACTCTCGGAGATCAGCGGGGTGCGGCAGGCCCCCAAGAGCAGCGCCGGCACGTACTTCGCGAACATCGACCGGCTCCTGGCGGCCGCCAAGGGCCACTATGCGGGCGGCATGGCGAGTGACGCCGAGGAAGCGCTGATCGAGGCGTACCTGGAGAACTTCGAGTACCTGGAAAGCCCACTGGCCAAGAAGGACAAGGCGCTGGAGACGAAACTGGAAAAGACCCTGCGTGAGGACCTGCGCGCCCTGCTCAAGACCAAGCCCAGCGCGCAGAAGTTCAGCGCCGCCGTGGACGCCGCCCTGGCCGACCTGAACAAGGCCCGCGCCCTGCTCGGGGAGTAAGTCGTGAAGCGCCTCCTGATGCTGCTGCTGGCCCTGCTGGGCGTGGCGTCCGCCGTGCCGGGCCAGGTGGATGTGGCGGCCGAACTCCGCACCGCGCACGACCTCGTGGCCCAGAGCCTGCGTGAGTATGCGGGCGGGCAGCGCGACGCCGCCTTCAAGACAGCCCGCTCGGCGTACCTCGATCACTTCGAGTACGCCGAGCCGCCCCTGCGCGTGTTGAACCCCGACCTGATCCTGGAGATGGAGTACCGCTTCGCGGACCTGCGCAACGGCATGAAGAGCGGCGCGAGCATCAGTGAGTTGCGCGCCGTGGCCGGGGACATCGACGGCAGCCTGCGCAAGGCCGAGAGCATCGTGAACGGCACCGGGGTGCTCGCGCCCACGCTGGCGGCCACGGGCGGCTTCACCATCCTGTTCCGCGAGGGTCTGGAAGCGGCGCTGCTGATGGCGGCCATCCTGGCCTACCTCGCGAGTACCCGCAACGACCGCCTGCGGCGCGGCGTGTGGTGGGGCGCCGGCGCGGCCCTGGCCGCCACCGCCCTCACCTGGGCGGTCGCCACGTACCTGCTGTCCATCGCGCCCATCTCACGGGAACTGATCAGCGCGGTCACCAGCGTCATCGCAGTCGTGATTCTCTTCTACCTGTCGTTCTGGATGCTGCAGCAGGGGGACCGCAAGCGCAGCGCGGAATTCATGCGCGCGCGCGTGTCGCAGGCCGTGCAGAGCGGCAGCCTGGGCGCCGTGGCGCTGGTCACGTTCACCACCATCTACCGCGAGGGCTTCGAGACGGTGCTGTTCTACCAGGCGCTCGCGGTGGCCAGCGGCCCGGTCCTGGGGTATATGTACCTCGGCGTGGCTCTGGCCGCGCTCGCGCTCGTGGCGGTGTTCGCCGTGCTGTTCCGCCTGGGGCGCCGCCTGCCCACGCAGCGGCTGTTCCCAGCGCTCGTCACGGTCACGGCGCTGTTCGCAGTCGCGTTTGTCGGCAACGGCGTGCGCGCCTTCCAGGAGGCCGGGTGGCTGCCGGTCACCAACCTGTACGGGCGGGTGCCGACACTGGACCCCAACGTCGCGGCCCTCACCGGCCTGCACCCTACCGTGGAAACGCTCGCGGCGCAGGGGCTGATGGTCCTGGTGTACGTCATCGGCTTCGTGCTGCTGCGCGCGCGCGACGGGCGCTCCTCCCGGACTGGGGCGCCCGTGTGACAGGTGGCCCCCTGCCGGTCCGGATCGGCATTGACGTGGGAGGCACCTTCACCAAGGGTGTCGCCCTCGGCCGTGACGGCCAGGTCCTGGCCGTGTCGCACGTGCCTACCACGCACCAGCACGCCCACGGCGTGGCTGCGGGCGTGCTGGACGCCCTGCGTGCGCTGCTGCGTGACCTCCCGCCGGGCTCGGTCCCGGCCCTGGTCGCGCACTCCACCACCCAGGCCACGAACGCCCTGCTCGAAGGCGACACGGCGCCCCTGGGCATCCTCGCCCTGGGGGAGGCCCGCGACGAGCGGCGGGTGAAGGCCGTGACCCGGCCACCGGCGGGCCTGCGCGCGCAGCACGCCTTTGTGGCCACGGGTACCCCGGACTTCGACGCGCGCGTGCAGGCTGTGCTGGACCGCTGGCACGCACAGGGCGTGGGCGCGGTCGCCGTGTCGCAGGCCTTCGGCGTAGATGACGCGCACTTTGAGCATCGGGCCGGTGACCTCGCGCGCCGCGTGGGCTTCCCGGTGAGTCTGGGCAGTGACCTCTCCGGTGCGTACGGCCTGGAGATGCGGACCCTGTCTGCCGCGGTGAACGCCAGCATTCTGCCCACCATGGTCCGCACTGCCGGTCACGTCCGCGACGCCGTCGGTCAGCTGCTGCCGGGCGTGCCGCTGCTGATCGTCCGCGGGGACGGCGGCGCGGCCGACCTGCGCGCGTTCGAGGAGAAGCCCCTGCACACGGTCGTCAGCGGGCCCGCCGCGAGTCTCGGCGGGGCGATCCTGGCGCACGGCGTGATGGACGGCGTGTTCTTCGAGGTGGGCGGCACGAGCACGAACATCGGCGTGATCAAGGACGGGCAGCCCGCCCTGAAGTACATGACCGTGATGGACGTCCCCACCGGCCTGCGCGCGGCGGACATCCGCATTGCGGGCGTGGCGGGCGGCAGCCTGGTGCGGCTGCGCGGGCGGCGCATCGAGGACGTCGGGCCGCGCAGCGCGCACATCGCGGGCCTCGCGTACGCCAGCTTCACGCCTGCCGACCAGCTGGCCGGCGCGCAGATTGAACTGATCGCCCCCAGCTCAGGCGACCCGGCGGACTACGCGGTGCTGCGGGTCCCCAGCGGCGCGCGCTTCGCGATCACGCCCACCTGCGCGGCCAATGCCCTGGGGGCCATTCCGGCGGGCGGGTACGCGCACGCCGTCCCGGAGAGCGCCCGGCTGGCCCTGAGCCTGCTGGGGCAGGCGCTGGGCGCCGGGATGGAGGCCGCGGCGCACGCGGTGCTGGAGGCCAGCGCGGAGAAGCTCACCCGGACCGTGCAGGGCCTGGTGCGCGAGTACGGCCTGCGCGGCGCGCCGCTGTACGGCGGGGGCGGCGCGGCCAGCGTGCTGGGCCCGGTGGTGGCCCGGCGCCTGAACGCGCCATTCGTGCCCATCCCGCACAGTGACGTGATCTCCTCGATCGGCGCGGCCCTCGCCGTAATCCGGGTGGAACGTGAGCGCAGCGTCACCCGGCAGGACCCCACGGTGGCGGACCTCCTGGAGCGCGAGGTGGGCGACGAGGCCGTGCGGCTCGGGGCAGATCCGGCCACGCTGCGCGTCGAGACGGAATTCAGCGCCCGCGAGGGCCGCCTGCGGGCCGTGGCAACCGGCGCGCACCCCCTGAGCGCCCGCACTCGACCCCTCGATGCCGACGAGGTGCAGCAGCAGGCCCGGCAGGTGCTGGGCGACCAGGCGCAGCTCGTGTTCGGCGGCGCGCACCACACCCTGTTCGTCGCCACGCGCGTCCGGCGGAGCCTGCTGCGCCGCACCGAGACGCACGCGGCCCTTGTCCTTGACGGGCGGGGCGTGCGGCTGCTGCGCTTCGAGAACGCGCAGGTGCTGACCGGGCACGCGCATGAGGCGCTGGAGGAGCTGCGCACTCTGCTGCAGGGGCGGGCGGTGGCGCCGCGCGTCGCGGCCCTGACTACCTCCCGGCTGAGGGACTACGCGCACCTGCACGACCCGGCGCTGCTGCTGCGGCAACTGAGCGAGAACCTGCGCCTGGAAGGCCAGGTCGCGCTCATCATCGAGCAGTGACCCCACAAGGAGAGCCATGCTGTACCGCCGTCAACGCAACCTGTCCCCCCTGATCGTGACCGCCGCCGCCCTGCTCAGCCTCGCCCTGGGCTTCCTGGCTGGCCGGGTCACCGCGCCCCGCCCGACCCTCGCCAGCCTGATCGCGCCCAGCGCCCTCCACGCCCGGCAGGCGGCCGGCGCGCTGGAGATCGTGCCCCTGGAGTACGCCCGCGCGCAGCAGGGCAACGCGGGCAGCCTCGACGCGGCCCGCACTGCGGCCCGGCAGGCGCAGTCGGAACTGGACGCGGCGGCCCTGCTGCGCCAACTCAATCCGGGCGGGATGCGGGAAGCGCAGGCGGCCCTGGCGGCCCTGCGCAGCGCCGTGGACGCTGGCCGCGGCGCGGACGTGGTGCAGGCGCAGGTGACGCGCGCGCAGACCGCGCTGCGAGACCTGCAGGCCGCGGGCACCCCCTGAGCCCAGAAGGTTCAGACCGTCCGGCCCAGCTGAGCTGGGCCGGACGGTGTTCCGTTGGAACGGCCAGCAAAACGGGGCGGGGCGCCGCCCGTGCCCCATCCACGGGTCGGGCGCGTGCCGTGGTTCGCCGGTCAGGGGTGGGCGCGCAGCCACTCTTGGAAGTCGTGCATTTCCCCGGCCTGCGCCGTGATGATGCGCGCCGCGAGGTCCAGCACGAACGGGTCCTGAGTGCGCTGCAGCGCCAGGGTCGATTTGTCGTTCGCGGCGGCGTGGTGCGGGATCATGCCTTCGAGGAAGGTCCGTTCCGGCATGCTCGACGCGCGGATCATCGCAGGCATGTCCATCATCCGGTTCATCTGGACCATGCGGGCCATCATCGCCTGGTTCGGCCCACCGTACGCGCGCAGCTGGGCCTGCATCTGCTCGATCTCCCGCGTCTGGTCCGCGATGATCTGGGTGGCCCAGGCGCGCACCTGCGCGTCCTTGGCGCGTTCCAGCACCGCCCGGCTGCTGTCGATGGCCCCCTGGTGGTGGGGGATCATCATGGACATGAACGCCCGCTCGAACGACCGCCCGCTCAGGCGCGCGAGGTCGTTCATCATGGGCATCATCATGGCGCGCATGTCCAGTTGCATCTGCAGGCCCATCTGGGACAGGCCGGGCACGGTCGCCGAGGGCGTCATGGGCATGCTCATGTGGGTCATGGGCATGCCGGGCATCGCCATGCCGTCCATGCCGTCCATGCCGCCCGCCAGCGCGCCGCCCGGCAGGACCGTCAGCAGGCTCAGGGTCAGCAGCGCCCGCCTCACGCGCTCACGCTCCCCAGCAGGCGCGTGCAGGCCACTGCGCAGCGGCGGCAGCTGTCGGCACACACGGCGCAGTGCGCCATGTTCATGTGCTGCGCGTGGTTCGCGCACTCGTCACCGCAGGCTGTACACGCGGCCACGCAGGCCTGCAGCTGGGCGCGCAGGACCGCCTGGTCCGCGTCGGTCAGGCGGCCCAGGACCCGGCCGGTGGCGGCGCAGATGTCCGCGCAGTCCAGGTTGAGCCGGATGCAGCGCACGAGGTGCGCGAGGTGCTCCTGTTCGCCCAGGCAGGCGTCCGCGCAGGCGGTGCACACGGCGCTGCATTCGAGGCAGGCCTCCAGGCATTCGGCCAGGGCCGCGGGGTCGAAGGTGGTCTGGGGCTGGGGATGGGTCTGCAACATCTTCGAGATCTGCGTGTGCATGGCGCGCCTCCTGTCGGCGTGAGGGGGCCGTGGGCTGGTGCCGGTCCGGGCCCACGGGGGGTGAAGAACGGTAGGTCCCTGCGCCGTTACGTTCGCAGCGCCGTGTAAACCTTTCCTGAGAAGCGGGTTGGGCAGATCGTCACGCGCGCCCCATATAGGGTGAGGCTCGTCATGGCCCGGGTCTTCCAGACCTGTGGGGCTGCGCTGGGCACCCGGCCAGGTGCAGCGCTTCGGTGACGCGGGCCGGCCTTGGTGGACAGATGCTGGAGGCCTTCCCACTTGAATGCCAACGGCCGCCCCGGAACGTCCCGGGGGCGGCCGTCGCGGCTACGGTCCTTACAGGCCTTTTTTCATCAGCCACGCGCGGAAGTCGTGCACTTCGGTGGCCTGGTCGCGGACGATGTCCCGCGCGAGCTTGAGGACGCGGGCGTCACTCGTCTTCTGCAGGGCGAGGGTGGCCATGTCGATTGCGGACACGTGGTGCGGCACCATGCCCTGCACGAACGCCACGTCCGGGTTCTTGGCTTTCTTCACGGCGTCGCCCATGCCGCTCATGCTGCTTTTCATCATGTTGGCCATGGCGGCGTCCGTGCCGCCGAGGCCCCCAAGCCAGGCGTTCATCTGGTTGATTTCGCCCTGCTGCGCGGTGATGATCGCCGCGGCCCAGCGTTTGACGGTGGCGTCTTTGCTGAGGGGCTGCACGGCGCGGGCCATTTCCACGGCTGCCTGGTGGTGGGGGATCATCATGCTGAGGAAGGCCCGGTCGAACGCCTTGCCGGACAGTTTCTGCAGGCCGCTGAGGTCCATTTTCATGCTCATGCCGCCCATGGAGGACATATTGTGATCGGGGCCGTGGTTCATGCCGGCCATGCTCTGCGCGCCGCTCAGGCCACTGAGGCTCAGGGCCGCTGCCATCATCAGGATGCGTGTCATGCCGTCAGGGTAGGCCTGCCCTGTAAAAATCCTGTAAAGCTCTCCTGGCAGGTTTACAGGAGCTTTACACGGGGGCCGTAGCGTGTGGGTTACCAGGGCGCGTCACCGCGCCCTGTGAGGGAGGACCCGTGAGGTCATGGCAGTGGAGGACGCACGACCCGGCGTCACTGAGGAGGTGGGCGTGGCGACCGTGTTGATCGTGGATGATGATCCGGCCATCGTGGAGGTCCTGGCGGCGTACCTGCGCGCGGAAGGGCACGCGGTGCTGACGGCGGGGGACGGCGTGCAGGCGCTGCCTCTGCTGGTCCGGGCGCACGTGGCCATCATCGACTGGATGCTGCCGGGCCTGTCGGGCCTGGAGGTGACGGCGCATGCCCGGCAGACTCAGCCGCAGCTGCCGGTGCTGCTGCTGACCGCGCGGGGGGAAGTGGATGACCGGCTGGCGGGCCTGGACGCCGGGGCGGACGATTACGTGGTCAAGCCGTTCAGTCCGCGGGAGGTGGTCGCGCGCGTGCGGGCGCTGCTGCGGCGCGTGGCCGTGCGGGACGAGATCGAGATCGGGGGGCTCACGTTGGACGTGCAGGGCCGCACGGCCACGCTGGACGGGCAGCCGCTGGCGTTCTCCCGGACGGAGTTCGATCTGCTGGCGACGCTCGCGCAGCACCCGGGGCTCCTGTGGACGCGCGAGCGGCTGCTCGAGCGGGTCTGGGGGCCGGAGTTTCCGGGGGTGACCCGCGTGGTGGACGTGCACGTCACGGCCGTGCGCCGCAAACTGGGGGATGAGCCGGACAGCCCGCGGTTCATTGAAACGGTGCGCGGCGCCGGGTACCGCTTCAAGGAGTCCTGAATGCGGCTGTTTCCCAGACTGCTGCTGCAGCACCTCACGGGCGTGGCCGTGACGGCCGCCGTGCTGGTCGGCGCGGCGGAGGTGTCCGCGCATCCCTTTATTCAGCATCACGTGGATTCGATGATCGTGCAGATGGGCGCGCAGGGGGGCCACATGCGCGTGGATCTGACGCAGGGCATGCGGGACACCCTGACGCGCGCCCTCCTGACGGCGCTGCCGGTGGCGCTCGTGGTGGCGACGCTGTTCGCGTGGCTGTCCGCGCGGCGCGTGACGGCGTCCGTGCGGACGCTACAGGATGGGAGCCGCGCGCTGGCCAGCGGGGAGTACCACCGCCGACTGGCCGTGGCGGGTGAGGATGAACTGGCGGAGCTGGCGGGGAGTTTCAACACGATGGCGGGCGCGCTGGAGCGGGTGGAGCAGAGCCGGGTGGAACTGATCGGGAATGTGGCGCATGAGTTGCGCACGCCGATGGCCGCGGTGCGCGGGTACGCGGAAGCGGGGCAGGACGGGATTCTGCCGCCGCAGGAGGCGCTGGGGGCCAACGCGCGGGAGATGGCGAGCCTGGAGCGCCTGGCGCGGGACCTGAGTCTGGTCAGCCGGGTGGAAGGCGGGCGGGTGGACCTGCACGTGGTCGCGCTGGCGCTGGAAGGCGCGCTGCTGCAGGCGCGGGAGCGGTTCGCGCTGGCGTTCGAGGACCGCGGGGTGACGTTCACGGTCACGGGCCCGGCGGCGGGGCTCAGCATTCAGGCGGACGCGGCGCGCGCGCAGCAGATCCTGGCGAACCTGCTGGGGAACGCGCTGCGGCACACCCCACCGGGCGGGACGGTGCGTCTGGGGGCCGAGCGGCGGGGGGGGATGGCCGTGGTCACGGTGGCGGACACGGGGAGCGGCGTGAAGGCGGAGCACCTGGAGCGCGTCTTTGAGCGGTTCTTTCGGGTGGATGAGGCCCGGACGCGCGGGGAGGGCAGCGGGGTGGGCCTGACGATCGCGCGGGGCCTGGCGCGCGCCATGCGGGGGGACGTGACCGCCTCGTCCGTGCCGGGTGAGGGGAGCGTGTTCACGTGGACGGTGCCGCTGGCGCCGGGGTGAGGGGTCAGTACAGGCGCATGGGGTTGATGGTCTGGCCGCCGATCATCACGCGGTAGTCCAGGTGCGGGCCGGTGCTGTTGCCGGTGCTGCCGACCCGGGCGATCACCTGACCGGTCGCCACGGTCTGGCCCACCTGGGCGAGGTTGGCGCTGTTGTGGCTGTAGCGGGTGGTCATGCCGTCCCCATGGTCGAGCACGAGCGTCCAGCCCCACCCGGTGCGCCCGTCAAAGCGGGACTCGGTGACCGTACCGGCCCGGGCGGCGCGCACGGGCGTGCCGGTGGGGGCGGCCAGGTCGAGCCCGGGGTGCGCGGCGCTGTAGACGCTGGTCAAGCGCCCCTGGACGGGCAGGACCGCCGTGACGCGAATCCCGGTGGCCTGGACGCGGGCGCCGGCCGCACCCGGGCGGGGCGCGGCGGCGGGCACGGGGTCCGGGACCTTGAGGCGCTGGCCGACCTGCAGGGCCCGCTGGGGGTTGAGGGTGCCGTTGAGGTTCACGAGGCGCTCGATGGTGGTCCGGTGTTGACGGGCGAGGCCGTAGAGGGTGTCGCCGGGTTTGACGGTGATGGTGGCGGCGCCGGCGCTGCTGAGGGTGGCGGCCAGGAGGAGCGGTAGGAGGAAGCGCATTGCCGGTACGGTATGCACCGAATGTAAAGATGAGGTAAAGACGTGGTCGGAACGGCACACCGCCGGTGGGCGGGTGCGCCAGGGGAACGCAGGCGCACCCTGGCGCGCCCGCCGCTCCTCGCGTTCCAGACCCCCGTGCGGTCCGCAGCTACACCCCCGTTGTCATAACGGGGCCGTCTGCGCAGCCCATGAGTGCCCCCAGGAGCCGGAGGGGTTAGGCGCGCTCCAGTCGATGCGCTGCGCCGCCGTCCACGGGCAGACCAGCGGCCTTCCAGTCCGGTAAACCTGCGACCAGGCGGCGCGCGTCGTAGCCCTTTTCCCGCAGCAGCGACACGGCCTCATCTGAGTACACACAGTACGGGCCCCGGCAGTACGCCACGATGGTCGTGTCCTGTGGCAGGTCCGGCAGCAGGGTCTCCAACTGCTCGACGGGTACGGATCTCGCCCCCGGGATATGCCCCGCCTCATATTCGATCTCAGGCCGCACGTCCAGGATCAGGACGTCCCCCAGGCGGGCCTGCAGTTCCTCGAGCGTGATGGCTTCCAGATTCTCCCGTTCCTGCAGGTACGTCCGGACGAGCTGCCCGACCTCCGCCACGCACGATTCCCCAAAGTCCCGCAGGGACTGCCAGACGCGGAACGCCTCGGGTCCGGCCAGCCGGTAGTGCCGCAGGTTCCCGTCACGGCGCACGTCCACCAGCCGGGCCTGCCGCAGCACCTGGAGGTGCTGACTGGCGTTGGCCACCGTCAGGTCGGCCGCGCGCGCCAGGTCCTCCACAGGCCTTTCTGCCTGTGCGAGCAGGTCCAGCAGTTCAAGCCGGGCGGGACTCGCGAGTGCTTTGCCCACCCGGGCAAACTGCTCGTACAGGTCCCGCTTGAAGGGGCGGTGGTCACTCATGCTGCCACCGATGCTACGGGATGGGTTTCCGGCATGCGCCACGCCACCAGCAGCCCTGAGGCGGCGGTGAGCACGGCCACGATGATCAGGGCCGCCGGAACACCCAAGGTGTCAGCGGCAACGCCACCGATGATCGCCCCGACCGCGAGGCCCCCGTCCCGCCAGAGCCGGTATGCCCCGACCGCGGTGCCGCGCCAGGACGGCTGGGCGGCGTCCCCAATGGCGGCGAGGAGGGTGGGGTACACCATCGCCGTCCCCAGGCCCAGCAGGACGGAAGCGAACAGCCAGGGCAGGAATCCCGTCCAGAGGGCCATGCCCAGCAGACTCACGCCCTGAAGCAGCATGCCGCCCACGATGAGGCCTTTGCGCCCCAGTCGGTCACTCAGGGCCCCGGTCACGAGTTGGGCCAAGCCCCAGACCGCCGGGTACGTGGCGGCGACGAGCGCGATCTGCGTGACGCTCAGGCCGCTCGCCGCGAAGAAGAGGGGCAGCAGGCCCCAGGCCACGCCGTCATTGAGGTTGTTCACGAGGCCCGCCTGATTGACACTGGCCAGCGCCTTATTCCGCCAGACGCCCTCTTTGAGGATGTGGCCCAGCGTGGGGGCAGGCTCACCCCCCGCCTTCGGGTGCCGCTGCGCTTCGAGTTGCGCGAAAGGCAGCGTTTCCCGGACGAAGGCGGCGGACAGGATCAACCCCGTCACGGCGAACGCCACGCCCAGGTAGAAGGGCTCAGGACGCAGCCCGTACCGCGTGGCCAGCCAGCCGGTCGTGTAAGCCGACGCGGCCACCGCGAGGTACCCGGCTGCTTCGTTCAGGCCCATGGCCAGGCCGCGTTTGTGCGGGCCCACCAGATCGATTTTCATGATGACCGTGGTGCTCCAGGTCAGCCCCTGACTCGCGCCCAGCAGGAGGTTGGCGGCAATGATCCAACCCCAGGAGGGGGCCAGCATGATGATCAGCGGGACCGGCAGGGCCAGCACCCAGCCCGCGAGCAGGATCGGCCGCCGGCCGTACCGGTCCCCCAGGCGGCCCGCGAACAGGTTGGTGATGGCTTTCACCAGGCCAAACGCCCCCACGAACGACAGAATCAGGCTGCTGGAGGTGAGCAGGAATTCCCGCTCGGCAATCAGAGGGGGGACTGTGCGTTCCAGGCCGATCATGGCCCCGACAAACGCGTTGACCAGGACGAGCAGCCAGAACTGGCGGGCGTTGGCGCGCAGGCCCAGTTCCGGCGGGCGGGCCGCAGCGCTCATGATGCGCTGACGGTGGCGTAGCCGCTGTTCAGGGCGCGGGTGACTTCAAAGTCGACGGGGCGCGGGGGGATGTCCTGCAGCATCATGGCGACGAACGCTTCTTCGTCGGTGATGGCCAGCGCAGTGTTGTAGCGGCGCTCGAAACCGATGGTGCTGCTGGGGTTGCCACTGAGGGTGCGGCCACAGACGCTGCCACTGAACGCCCCTGGGTAGATCTGGAGGTGATCCGGGAGGCCTTTGAGCCGTTTGGCGGTGCGGTAGAGGGCCCGGGCGCCTTCTTCCGGGTCGCTGGCGAGTTCCGTGCGGCCCAGGTCGCCGACCATCAGGGTGTGGCCGGTGAAGGCCAGCCAGGGTTCTTCGGCGCGCCGGTGGTCGGTGACGAGCAGGGTGAGGTGTTCCGGGGTGTGGCCGGGGGTGTGCAAGGCCTGGACGGTGACGTTGCCGAGGGTGAGGACCTCACCGTCGTCCACGGGATGGAAGGGGAACGCGGTCTGGGCGCTGCGGTGCAGGACGTAGGCGGCGCCGCTGCGGTGGGCGAGGTCGCGGGCGGTGGAGAGGTGGTCCGCGTGAAGGTGGGTGTCGATGACGTACGTGATGGTGACGCCGAGGGCGGCGGCTTCGTCGAGGTAGTGCTGGGGGGGCAGGACGGGGTCAATGACGGCGGCCTGGCCCTGTCCGGCGCAGCCGAAGAGGTAGGAGATGGCGATGGGGTCGTGGTGGAGGTAGGTGCGGTGGAACATGCGGGCTCCTTCCAGGGTCACCCCTGCTCCTGTATTCAATAGATTACTTGAATAGATGTCAAGGCACGCCCACCAGACCACGCCCAAGTTGAACCCGTTCATCACGACGGGGCGTCGCCTCACGGTGCGGCGCGAACCCAGCGCCTCGGGACTCAGCTGTCCCGGCACACGCACACCACCGCACCTGAACTTTTCAGCACCCCGAACACGTGCCGAGCGTCAACCGTGCCAGCACTTCCCTGACCCGGCCAAGACGCGCATGACCAACGCTGCAGCGCGCCACCGCGCGTGCTCACGGGGTGATTCGCGAACCCCACGTCCCGGCGGGAGCCTCATGCGTACCGGACGGTAAAGGCCGTATGTGGAGCGGGTCGCGCCAGCCTGTAGGGGCCGGTCAGCTGCCCGCCCGGGGCCAATACGCGATGATCAGCGCTCCAGTGAGCGCGACGCCCGCACCCCACAGGCTGGGTGGGTCTGGCGTCTTGCCCTCGACCAGCTGCCCCCAGAGCAGCGAGCACACGATGAAGAGCCCGCCGTAGGCGGCGTACGTGCGCGCGAAATCGAACGACTGCGGCTGCAGGGTGGGCAGCACGCCGTACAGCACCAGGATGGCACCGCCCAGCAGGCCCAGCCACCAGGGTCGGCCCTCACGGAGCCAGAGCCACATCAAATATCCGCCGCCGATTTCGGCGAGACCAGCCAGGATGAAGAGCAGGATGGACCGCGCCATGCCGTTAGGATACGTGCGGAGCGGGAACACACGCGAAGAGGGCAAACGCCCTGAACGTCTGCTTAACTGCTCAACTATAGTCGTCACATGCTGCGGGCTGCACGTTCAACACGCTGGCCAACCCAGAGCGGCCCGCCGCTGATCGCGGACCACCATGGAAGCCGCCCGGCCACGCCTCGCGGCCAGCGGTCCCAGCCGCCCGGGCCGGACCACCCTCCCTCAGGGCAGGTCCTGGCGACGCCCCGATCACCTCGCGTGGCCCCGGCCCCCCTTCCGCCTCCGGTTGGGCCGGTCCATCCCGCCCCATGACGTCCGCTCACGCCGCTGAACGTGCGCCTGCCCTCAACTTGAGTGCCGTGCGCACCGGGACCGCGGATCTCACGGCGTCCCTGCTTGAGCCCGGACGCAGCCAGACCTGCCCCACCACCAACGGTGCGGCCCGGCGTCACCGCACGGCTCACTGGGCCCCGCTGGCGCCCTCCACTCAGGGGACCCCATGAAACGACTGCTGCTTATCCCCCTGGTCCTCACTGCCTGCGGCACCACCAGTTCCATCGACGGCGTCAAAACCTACGCCTACGAGGGGGGCGACCACCAGGAGGGCCGCATCACCTACGCAGAAGCTCACCCGGTCGGCGGTCCCCACAACGCCCAGTGGCAGAACTGCGGCGTGTACACACAGGACCTCTACCCTGAGTACGCCGTGCACAGCCTGGAGCACGGTGCCGTGTGGGTGACGTACCGCCCGGACCTCCCCGCGTCCGACGTGCTGGCGCTCAAAACAGCCCTGGATGGGCGGACGCATACCCTGCTCTCCCCACGCCGTGGTCAGGCGGCCCCCATCGTCATGACCGCCTGGAACGCCCAGCTGGAACTGGAGCGCGCCAATGACGCCCGGGTGACGGCGTTCATTCAGAAGTACGAGCAGGCCAGCACGGCCCCCGAAGCGGGCGCGTCCTGCAGCGGCGCGTACCGCGAGACGCAGTGAGGGCCGTGAGGGTGCTGGGCGTGGCGGCGCTGGGCGGCGCTGCCACCGCCGCCACGTTCCTGCTCAGCACCCCCCGGCCCCCCACGCAGGGCAGCGCCGACGTCCGGTTCCTGCGGGACATGCGCGCCCATCACGCGCAGGCGGTGGAGATGAGCGTCACCCTCCTCAAACGCGCCGAGGACGCGGATGTCCGACTGCTCGCGCAGGACATCACCCTCACCCAGCAGGCGCAGATTGGGCAGATGAGCGGCTGGTTGACCGCCTGGGGCCATCCGGTCGCCGGCGCGCAGCCGCCCATGCAGGGCATGAACCGCGCCGCGATGGGTCTGGCCAGCGCCCGTGACGTCCGCGCCCTCGAGAACCGGCCGATCACGGTGGCGACGCGCCAATACCTGCTGCTGATGCGCGCGCACCATCTGGGCGGCGTGGCCATGGCACGCGCGGCCCTCAAGGAAGCCCGCCACCCGCTGGTCGTGACGTTCGCCCGCACCGTCGTCACCTCACAGGCAGCCGAAGTGCGCGCCATCGACGCGCTGCTGACTGCCCGGAAGATCACCCCGCCCCCGACCCCCGTTCCAACCGACATGGAGGACATGGATCATGGCTGACGCGGCGCGCGTTCCCACCGAGGCGGACGCGGGACCCCCAGCGGAGCACGGCCCACCACGCCGACCCTGGACGCACTCCGTGGCGTGGGCGGCCACGGTGGTCAGTGCCGGCCTGGCAGGGCTCCTACTGTATGACCAGTTCACCAATCCGCTGTCCCTGTTTGGCAGTGTGTACCCGGCGGGCACGCCCACACCTGACCTGTGCGGCACCGGGGAGAACGGACAACCGCTGGCGTTGACGGACCTGAAAGGCAAGACGGTCGCGGTGTTCTTCGGGTTCCTGCACTGCCCGAATTACTGCCCGACGACACTGGCGGCGCTGGAACGCGTGCGCCAGGCGCTGCCGGAACGCGACCGGGCGCAGTTCGTGACGCTGCTGGTGTCCGTCGATCCGAAGCGGGACACGCCGGCGCTCATGAATGAGTACGTAACGTACTTCAGTGCCCGTGCCCGGGGGCTGATCATCCCGGAAGAGCGCCTGAGGGGAGCCGCCGCAGGCTGGGGCGTGGGCTACCAGTACGTGGACACGCCGGGTGGGGCGTATCAGGTGAATCACACGACGGGAACGTACCTGGTGGACCGGGAAGGCCGCCGCCGCGTGGTGTGGGATTACTACCAGTTGACCACCAACCCGCAGCGGGTGGCGCAGGACGTGCAGGCGGTCATGGACTGACCGCAGGGGCGGCCCGGTACACTTCAGGGATGGCCGCCGTGCATCCCGCTGAAGACACCTGTGAAACGAGTTGCGTGCATCCGGACGCGGTCGCCACGGCCCGGGCTGCCCTGCCCGACGAGCCCTGCGTTGAGCGCGCCACGACCTTCCTGAAACTGGTGGGGGATCCCACCCGGCTGAAGATCCTGAGCGCCCTGAGCAGCAGTGAACTGTGCGTGTGTGACCTGGCCGCCGTGATCGGACTGAGTGAAAGTGCCACCAGTCACCAGTTGCGGCTGCTGCGCACGGGCCGGGTCGTGACGTCCCGGAAGGAGGGCCGCGTGGTGTACTACCGCCTCCTGGATCATCACGTCACGACCCTGATCGCCAACGCCCTCGATCATGCCCGTGAGTAACGGCCTGCGGTGGGGCGCGGCCGCCCTGGTGACGGCGCTGGGGTTGGCCGCGCTGACCGTCCGGCCCGCACCCGACGCCCTGTACTGCATCGGACGGCCCGGCACCCTCTGGAATGGCCTCACGCCCCTGCCGGACGGTCTGGAGCCACGCTGCCCCACGTCCGCGACGTACCGGCAGGAAATCAAGGACGGGCTCTCCCGCGTGGAGCAGTACGTGGCTCCGGGCTGGCAGCCGCAGGTGCTGATGGCACCACTCAAACGCGCCGGGTACGTGCTGCTGGAAGACGAACTTCGTGGGCCGCGGCACTACTCGGTCTTCATGGGCCGCGTGACGCCCGCCGAGGTGTATTACACGGCGGTGCCGGACGGCCCGAACACCCTGATTACGATCAGTGGGCCCTGATCCATCCCTGGGGGCCGGCCCTGGAAGCGTCCATTCGCGAGCAGATCCGGGCCGGGCGCTGCGGCTGTGAGGTGAACAACCGGCAGGGAAGGTGCTGCCTGGGCAATGTCGTGACCTTCCTGCGGACCCTGGGCCCCCAGGAACAGGTCTGACGCCTTCCTCGCTCTGGTCCCTGAGCGGTCCATTCTGTTGCCACTCCAGGGCGACCCCCTTCAGACGGGCCGCCGGGCGAGGGCCGTTCCGGCGGGCCAGGTGGCGGTCTCCTCGGGGGTCACAGGCGCGCGGGACTCGGTCGCCATGAGGGTCTGCAGGGTGGCCCCCGCCGTGCCCTCTTCGGGTGCTGGCCGGGAGTCGCGACTCGCCGTGCATGTCTCACGTGGCCGCTGCGGTGCCCTCCAGGCGGGCGCGGTGCGTCCACCAGATGCCCAGCAGCAGCGCGGTCGCCAGGCCGCCGCCCACTAGGAAGGCGTGGGTCGGGAGCTGCGTGCCGAGCAATCCGGCAACCGGGTAGGCGAACGCCCACCACAGGTGACTCCACGCGAAGTGCGCGCCGTACACGCGGCCCTGCGCGGCATCCTCGGTCCGTTCGGCCAGCAGCGTCTCGGTGGGCAGGTTCACCCAGTTCTGCCCCACACCGGCGAGCAGCCAGAAGACCATCAGGCCGCCCAGCGGCAGGACATCGCCGGGCAGAATGGCGACACTGGTGACCAGTGCGCCCAGCGCGATGAAGCGCGTCAGGGGGATGCGCTTCCCGGCGCTGCCGACCGCGAGGGACGCCAGGGCCGCGCCGAGGCCGTAGGCGGCCATCACCCAGCCGTACTGCGCCCCCCCGAGGTTCAGGCCGCCTTCCACGCGCGAGACGGTCACGGTCAGGATCAGCGCGCCGGCCACGGCCGCGACGAGTTCCATCAGCAGGGCGAAACGGATGGGCGCGTCGCGCCACAGGCGGGCCGTGCCGTCCCGGACGTCCTGGAAGGTGCTGCGCTCGACGGGGGTCTCACTGGCGCGCAGCGCGGGCAGACTCAGGATCAGCAGGCCGGACAGCAGGAAGCTGGCCGCGTCGACCATGAACAGGGTGCGGGTGCCGAGCGCGGCGGCCAGCAGACCCGCGAGGCCCGGGCCGAGAATGCCGAGCAGTTCGGTCGTGGCGCTCGACAGCGCGAAGGCCGGCCGGGCGTCCTCCCGGCCGACCACCAGGGGAATGGTGGCCTGGTTGGTGGGGGTGAAGAACGCGGTCAGCGCATTGAGGAGGAACATCAGCACGTAGATCTGCCAGATCTCGGTGACGAAGAACATGGCGCCCAGGATCAGCATGCGGCCGAAGTCGCAGGTGGCCAGGACGGTGCGGCGGTTGACGCGGTCGGCGAGCACCCCGGCGAGTGGGCTGAGCAGCACGAACGCGGTGACGCGCAGGGTCAGGGCCGCGGCGAGTACGGCGGGCGCCTGGGCGGGCCCAGCCAATTGGGCGGCCAGCAGGGCCAGTCCCACCCAGGTGAGGGCGTCACCGATCTGGCTGACGGTCTGCGCCGTGTACAGCCGGGCGTAGCGGCGGTTGCGCAGGGCGCTGAAGAGGGTCAGGGCGTTCAATGGACGCTCCCGGGGGCGGCGTCGGTGTGGGGGTGGTCGGGGAGGTCCAAGCGGGTGTGCTGGGCGTGACTGAAGGCTTCCTGGAGGACGGTGATGAGGTGGGTGTCAGTCAGGCGGTAGTGGACGTGGGGGCCGTCGCGGCGGGACTGGACGAGCCCGGCGTGGCGCAGGGCGCCGAGGTGGCGGCTGACGGTGCTCTGCGGGAGGTTGAGGGCGCCCACGAGGGCACTGACGCTCTGTTCGCCGGTGACGAGGCGCAGGAGGATCTGTACGCGGATGGGTTCGGAGAGGGCTTTGAAGAGCGTGGTGACGTGCCAGAGGTCGTCGGGGTGGGGGGGCACGTGGAGGGGGTGGTGCTGCATGCCCAAACCCTATCATCCGCGTATCCGGATAGGTAGATTTAGAGAATGATCATCACCGCCAGCGTCCCCGCCGGCAGCCTGCTCGGCCAGATCACCCACAGTGAAGACCCCCGCGCGCCCACGGCCACCGACGTCGGCTTCCACCCGGCCGCTCCCGGAAGCGTCACCGAACCCACCGCCCTGATCCGCGGGGAACTCTTTGATCTGCTACCACGACCGGGACGCGGACGGCAGCAGCACCCTCACCGTCACACGCCTGCCCCAACCGGTCGCGGAACGCCACATCCAGGTTCAACTGAACCGGGGAGCGGGCCGGCCTCCCCTGACGCGCAGTGAGCCTTGAGCGGCGTGGTCGGTGGCCGCAGCCAGACTGGACGGAACCAGCGGACCCACGCCAAGCCCCCCGGCGTGTGGCGAACCCCACGACGCCACGGCGCACGCGGGACACGCGCGCCACAAACGAAAACCCAGTCCACGGGACGCAGCGCACCTGCGCCCCGCAGACCGGACATGTGAACGCGCCAGACCAGCACGAGCGCAGCCTCCTGGTCGAGCGGGCGGCAGCGGCGGGCTGCGTCCGGCGTCCAGGCCACCTGGAGGGCCACCTCACCCGGCGCCCTTCACGAGGGTCCACCCCGCCGTGGCACGTGCTCGAATGGACGTACGGCCCCCGCCACCCGCCCCATTTCCAGCTATTTCAAAGCTGCTCCAGTGCGCAGCTGCGCCGCTTCCTTCGCGCCCTTGTGCGCGTGCGCCTGGGCCCACTGGGCGGCCGTTTCGATGTCGTACGGCACCCGCCGGAACGTCACCGTCCAGAGGCCATCCCCACCTTCCAGCAGCACCCAGCGCGCCAGGGGCGAGCCGTCTTTCTGCCGGGACACCGCGCCGGCATTCACGACCGTGATGGGGCCGAGCTGCCGCACGTGCTCCAGGTGCGAGTGGCCCACGATCACCACGCGGGCGCTTCCGATGTCCCCCAGGCGCTCGCGCACCAGGTCGTCACTCGCCCAGGCTTTCCCGTCGCGCAGCAGATACGTCCACGCGGAGTCCGGCGTGCCGTGCGCCGCGAGGACCTCGCCACCGGCTAAGGGAACGGACGTCGGGAGCGCCGCCACATACGCCCATGCCCCCTCGGGCAACTGTTCGTGCAGCCACGCGAGCATCTCGCGCTTCTCGGTCGTCTCGGTCAGCGGCTGGCCGAGGCGTTCGTCCGTGTTGCCCCGCACCTCCAGGACCCCGTGCTGCGCCTTGAGCTGCTGCTGGAGGTGCCACGCGCCGGCTGGATCGGCGCCGCCGAACAGCTGATCCCCCAGGTTCACCCAGACGTCCGGCTGATGGGCCTCGATGTCCCTGGCGACCGGATCAAGGGCCCAGCGGTTGCCGTGCACGTCGCCGAAGACCGCGATCTTCATGCCGGGTCGCCTTCAGGCACGAATTCCTGAGCCTGCTGCGGCTGAGGTTCGACCGGGGCGGTGGGCGCGAGCAGGTGATTCACAGCGACCGCGAGTACGGCACCCAAGAGTGGGGCCACCCAGTACAGCCAGTGCGCGGTCCAGAGGCCACTGGCCAGCGCCGGGCCGAAGGAGCGGGCGGGGTTCATGCTGGCCCCGGTGATCGGACCACCCATCGCGGCTTCCAGGGCGACGACGCCCCCGACGACCCAGGGCAGGCCGGAGCGCAACGCGACCAGGAGCAGGAAGAACGTCAGGATCAGTTCGAGGGTGAAGGCTTGCAGGACGCTGCCCGCAGGCATCGTCACCCCAAGATTGCCCTTCAGGCCGAACAGGGCCAGCAGCGCAAAAGCGGCCAGGGACGCACCGATCAGTTGCGCAGCGACGTACGGCAGGACGCGCGTTCTGGGGAACTGCCCGGCGAGCGTCAGGGCGAAGGTCGCAGCCGGGTTGATGTGCGCGCCACTGATGGGCGCCAGGGCGGCAATCACGGCCGTGACGGTCAGGCCGAAGATAGCCGCGACCCCGAGGTGACCCAGGACACCTGTCTGCGCCTGCACGACGGCGGCGCCCGGACCGAAGAACACTAGGGCGAACGTACCCAGGCCTTCCGCTGCGGCGGCGCGGGAGAGGGGAACGCTCACTTCAGGCCACCGGAACGGCGGGGCTGTCCTCGTAAGTGGGCGGCACGTCCCGGCCGTCTTTCAGGGCCTGCACGAACGCCTCGAACTGCGTCTTCTGCTGGTCGCGCACGGCGCGCCAGCGGTCGAGGCTGCCGCCTGAGGGATCCACGAAGGGGTAGTGCCGCCGGGTGGTCTTGCCAGGGTAGACCGGGCACGCTTCGGCGGCGCTGTCACACACGGTCACTACGTAATCGAAGTTCTGGGCGTCTGGAACGTCCCAGAGGGTCTTGCTGGTGTGGGTGCTGAGGTCGAGGCCGAGTTCGGCCATGACCGTCTTGGCGTCCTCTTTGACGCGGGTGGCTTCCGTGCCAGCGGAGTGCACGTCCAGGTCAACGCCCAAGCGGTGGGCGGCGTCCCGGGTGAGGGCTTCGGCCATCTGTGAGCGGGCCGAGTTGTGGGTGCAGAGGATCAACACACGGGTCATGCAGTGACGCTAACACAACGATTTGACTTGATGTGTCAGGGTGGTTTGATCTGAGAGGAGGTCGCTCAGGAGCTCTCCGCCCAGGCGGTAGAGCGCTGGACGATACAGGGTGTAGTACATGTTCTTGCCCCGCTGCTCCGACGTGACCAAGCCAGCCTCCCGCAGGATGCCGAGGTGGTAGGACACCTTGGACTGCGGAAGGTTGAGCAGGACTTCCAGGTCGCAGACGCAGCGCTCCCCACTGGCCAAGTGGCGCACCAGCTCATAACGGGTGTCCTGCGCCAGGGCCTTGAGTTGATCCAGCACGGTAGGGGCAGTCAGGACAGTCACGCATCCATTCTATTCGCTTCAAACAAGCATCCGAAAACGAAACACCGGCAGGGAAATACGGAGGCGGAGCTGACCGCGGCGCCGGGCTGGCCTGGGGTCTGCGCGCAGGTGCGGCCGGACGTCGAGGGACGACGTAGTGGCGTGGGGCGCTGGCTTTGGCCGGGACGCAGTGACCCACTCAAGCCGCCTGTAAGGACTGGACGCGCCCGAACTGGAGCTATGCGATGAGCGCCGGTACCCCGATCTGGGGCGAGAGGAACGTTTCCGATACGTCTCGCTGGCGGAGGCCAGCTGTGCTGAATGTATTGAAGTGCCAGTGCGCGGCACCGTGTGCCCCCCGATGCCCAGCGGCTTGCCGCGCCGCTAAACCACGTCACCGCCGCCTCCGCCACCTTAGAGGCCCGTGCAGCACGTCTAAGAGCCTGAGGACAGAACACGTCGGACTATGTTCCGATCATGGTCGAGCAGCTCGTACCCG